>JAFECX010000140.1 GCA_018241895.1 Pseudomonadota bacterium | reverse complement strand
CGCGCGCCTCGTTGCAGCGCCGGCCGCGCGCCGCACGCGCCACACGCGGCGCGCGCCGGGCCTCAGGCCACCTGCCGATGCGCAGCGGGTTCGGGCGCGAGCGTCCCCGCCGTCTCGGCATGCAGGCGCCGCGTTCCCGCGACCGCGTCGTCGGCCAACCGCTCGATGCGTGCATGCATCGCCGCGAGCTGCTCGTCTTGCTGCTGCACCTCGGCAATGCGCTGCTCGAGATCGGAGGCCGCGCCTTGCACGCGCTGCAGCGCTTCGCGCCGCCGCACGAACGCGCGCCGGCGCTCGCGCAACTGCAGCTCGACCTGGCCCGAAGCCGACTTGCTCCACAGCTCGATCTCGCCGGCGGCGTTCTCGAACACCACGCGCAGCTTGGACAGCAGCATGCGGCGGAACTGCTCGACGAAGCCGGGCTGCGCCATGCGCCAGGCCTGGCTGAAACCGAAGTAGCGGCCGTAGTTGTCCTCGATGCGCCCCAGCTCCTTCGCGTACGAGGCGAGCGCCGGCACGGGCGAGACCGCGAACGCGAAACCGAACTCGGCGTTGAGCTGCGCGAAGCTCGCCTCGAGCATCTGCCGCATCTCGGCGGCCTGCGCCTCGGCGCGCGCGAGCGCCGCGTGCAGCCGCTTCATCAGCTCGGCAAAGGCGCCGCGTCCGCCGAGGTTGAAGGGCCTGGCGCCGATCGCCGACTGCATCGCGGCGACTTCCACGCGCAGCGCGTCGCTGCCCAGCAGCGCCATCACCGAGCGCAGGAGGCGCGTCTGCACCGCGCGCAGCGCCGCCAGCCGCGCCGTGCAGCGCTCGAACTCGACGGCCTCGCCGTCGACGCGCTCGACCATCATGCGCAGCTTGGTGCCGCTCTTGCCGCGCAGCCCGCGCAGCTCGAGCAACTGCTCGGCGACCTGGCGGCGGCGATCGGCGAGGCGCCGCGCGCCCGAGGTGCGCAGCTGCTGCACGACCGCGAGCACCGACTGCACCAGCAGCTCGCTGCGGCGCAGCAGCAGGTCGTCGGCCAGCGCGCGCTCGAGCGGCGGCAGCCCGCTGGCCGCCAGCACGTCGGCGCCGGCGCCGTGTTCGACGCGCGCCGTGAGCGCGTCGCGCGCCGACAGCGCGAACACGCGCGCCGCCGGCACGGCGAGCGTGGCCGCCGTCTCCGCGCGTTGCTGTTCGATCTGCGCGGCCACCTCGGCGGCCGTGAGCAGCGGATCGGCAAGCGTGTCGATCTTGTTGAGGACGACGAAGCGCTCGAGGCTCGTCGCGCCCAGGTGCTCACGCCAGATCGTGAGGTCGGAGCGCGTGACGCCGGTGTCGGCCGCAAGCACGAAGACCGCCGCATGCGCGCTGGGCAGCAGCCCCAGCGTGAGCTCGGGCTCGGCGCCGATCGCGTTGAGGCCCGGCGTGTCGATGACGACGAGGCCGCGCTCGAGCAGCGGATGCGGGTAGTTGATCAGTGCGTGCCGCCACGCCGGGATCTCGACCGTGCCGTCGGCGGCCTGCGGCGGGTTGTCCTCGGGCTGCTCGTCGCTCCAGAAACCCAGTGCCCGCGCCTGCTCGGTACTCACGCGCTGCGTGCGCGTGACCGCCGCCAGCGCCGAGGCCAGCGTGCGCGCGTCGCGCGTGTCCAGCGGCACGTGCTGCCACGGCTCCTCGCGGCCGCGCAACTCGGCCAGCGCCAGCCCGCGCAGGCGCGTCTCGATCGGCAGCAGCGACAGGCGCGACGGTTCCTCCGCGTCGTAGCGCAGTTCGACCGGGCACATCGTCGTGCGCCCCGGCGTGGCCGGCAGCACGCGGCGCCCGGCGTCGGCGAAGAAGATCGCGTTGATCAGCTCGGACTTGCCGCGCGAGAACTCGGCGACGAAGGCCACCACGACCTTGTCCGACGCGAGCCGCTCGCGCAGCGCCGTGACGAAGGCGACGTCGGCGTCGTCGAGCAGTTCGTTGTCGGCCAGCAGCCGGCCCAGCGCGCTGATGTGCTTGCCGAGCTCGCCTCGCCACGAGGCCAGCACGTCCAGACTCTGGGCGATGGCGCTGCGGGCGGGCACTGGGAGGGTGGCGGGCATCACATGGGACGGGGGCAGCCTCACTGTCGGCGATCGTAGTTGAGCCCCCCGCCGCGGCAGGCGGGAAATCGCTCACATTTGCCCGCCTGCTCGTCGCGCGAGATGCAAGCAACGGTAACGGCGAAGCGTGCGCATGCCGCCCGCGCCACCCACGTTTGCGGGCGCCTCGGCGTCGGGGCGGCGCGAGGTGCGAAGCGCACGCGGCGGCGACGCGGCGGCGACGCGGCGCTTCGGGCCGTGCGGTTCTCAGCGCTTCTGGCAGTGCGCGCAGTAGTAGGTCGAGCGCTGTCCCATCACGCGCCGTCGGATCGGCGCTGCGCAGCGCGGACACGGCTGGCCCTCGCGGCCATAGACGGCGGCTTCGGACTGGAATGCGCCCGCCACGCCATGCGCGTCGCTGTAGTCGCGCAGCGTCGAACCGCCGACCTCGAGCGCACGCTGCAGCGT
Source organism: Pseudomonadota bacterium (assembly GCA_018241895.1). GTDB lineage: Bacteria > Pseudomonadota > Gammaproteobacteria > Burkholderiales > Burkholderiaceae_C > Rubrivivax. The sequence goes on along the minus strand of JAFECX010000140.1, from coordinate 6,604 downwards.
GGCGCGCAAGGCCGCAAGCAGACGCGCCGCGCGCGGCCGGCTGATGCGGTCGGCGCGCAGCGCCGGATGGATGCCGGCGGCGAACAGCGCCTCGCAGGCGTAGATGTTGCCGGCACCGACCACCACGTCGCCGGCCAGCAGCACCGCCTTGACCGGTGCACGACGGCGCTGCAGTGCCGCGTGCAGTCCGGCCGGCGTGAGCGCGGGGTCGAAGGGCTCGGCGCCCAGCTTGCCGAGCAGCCGCGCCGCCGGAGCGGCATCGAGCCGGCGTGAGTAGACGACGGCGCCGAAGCGCCTCGGATCCGTCAGGCGCAACGTGCCGCGGTCGGTGACGAGATCGAAGTGATCGTGCCGGCCCGCCGGCGCACCCGGCGCGGGCAGGCTCAACGAGCCCGACATCCCCAGATGCCACAACAGGCCGCCGGCCGCGCGCCCGTCGCCGTGCGTGAGCGGCATCCACAGGTACTTGCCGCGGCGCGCGAGCGCGCCGATGACCAGGCCCTGCAGCGCCGCGGGCCGCATGCCGAGCGGCCAGCGCAGCGGCTTGCCGGCCCGAACGCGAACAATGCACGCACCCCGCAGCGCGCCGTCGATGCCGCGCCTCGTGACCTCGACTTCGGGGAGTTCGGGCATGAAACCATTATGTGAGAATGAAATCGAACGCTCGTTTTTCGCTCGATGAACGCACCACGCCGCCCACCTCGTTGCCGGCCCGGCCCTGCGCGCGGCGTCACACGCGCACTGGCCGGCGCCGCGCTGATGCTCGCCGCGGGCGCGCAGGCTGCGGCGACCGCCACGCCCGAAGCGCCGCCGCCGCCGGTCGTCAATTCGGCGCTCGATGCCCCGCTCTTCTATCAGCTGCTGCTCGGCGAGATCGAGTTGCGCGAAGGCGAAGCGGGCACCGCCTTTCAGGTCATCCTCGACGCCGCGCGGCGCACGCGGGACGAAGTGCTGTTCCGCCGTGCGGTCGACATCGCGCTGGGTGCGCGCTCCGGTGAGCAGGCGCTGCTGGCCGCACGCGCCTGGCGCACGGCGCGGCCGGCGTCGCTGGACGCGCTGCGCGTGCAGTTGCAGATCCTGGTGGCGCTGAACCGCGCCGACGAGCTCGCAGAACCGCTGCGCACGCTGCTCGCGCTCACGCCCGAAGCCGAACTCGGCGCCGCGCTGGGTGCGCTGCCGCGTTTCCTGCAGCGCCTGCCCGATGCGCAGCGCACGGCGCAGCTCGTCGAGGACACGGTGCGGCCGTATCGCGACCGGGCCGCAACGCAGGTGCCGGCGCGCATCGCGCTGGGCCGCGCCTGGCTCGCGGCACGCGACCCCGGGCGCGCACTGGCGCTCGCGCGCGAGGCCGCGGCGCTCGAGCCCGCGGCGCCGGGGCCGGCGCTGCTCGCGATCGAGCTCATGCGCGACAGGCCCGAGGCCGAGTCGCTGGTCGGCGCCTATCTCGCGCAGCCCGCAGCCGAGACGCCGATGCGCCTGGCCTACGTGCGCGTGCTGACCGAAGAGCGTCGCTATGCCGACGCCGTTGCCCAGCTCGGGATCGCCACGCAGCAGCAGCCCGACGATGCCGGCCCGTGGCTCACGCTCGGCGCGTTGCAGCTCGAGCTGGGCCACCCTGCCGAAGGCGAGGCCGCGCTGCTGCGCTACGTGCAGTTGAGCGAGCGCAGCCGCGACGCGACTGCTGCGGCCGGCGCCGACGACGCGAGCCCGCCCGCGGGCCACCGCGAGGCCGCGCCGCAGGAGCCGGCGCGCGCGCTCGAGCAGGCCTGGCTGCTGCTGGCACAGGCCGCCGAGCAGCGCGGTGACTACGCGGGCGCCGAGGCCTGGCTGGCGCGCATCGACGACCCGCAGCGTGCGCTCGAGGTGCAGGTACGGCGCGCCTCGATCCTGGCGCGCCAGGGCAAGATCGCGCAGGCGCGCGAGCTCATTCGCCGCACACCCGAACGCCAGGCCGAAGACGCGCGCACCAAGCTGCTGGCCGAGGTCAGCGTGTTGCGCCAGGCCAAGCGCTGGCGCGAGGCCTTCGATCTGCTGGATGCGGCGAACCGCAAGTCCCCCGACGACGCCGACCTGCTCTACGAACAGGCCATGCTCGCCGAAAGGCTCGATCGCATGGCCGAGATGGAGCGGCTGATGCGCCGCGTGATCGAGCTCAAGCCCGACAACGCGCACGCGCACAACGCCCTCGGCTACTCGCTGGCCGACCGCAACCAGCGGCTGCCGGAAGCGCATTCGCTCATCCAGCGCGCGCTCGAGCTCGCGCCCGGCGACCCGTTCATCATCGACAGCCTCGGCTGGGTCGAGTACCGCATGGGCAATCGCGACGAGGCGTTGCGCCTGCTGCGCAGCGCGTGGGCCGCGCGCCCCGATACCGAGATCGGCGCCCACCTCGGCGAGGTGCTGTGGTCGCTCGATCGCAAGGACGAGGCGCGCAGCATCTGGCGCGCCGCGCGCGCGCGCGACGCCGACAACGACGTGCTGCGCGAGACGCTGGCGCGCCTGCGGGCCGATCCGTGACGCCGGCCGGGCGCGCCACGGCGCCTGGCGCCCGGCGGGTGTCGACGCCACTGCGATCACTGCGGTCGGTGCCAACGCGGCCACCACCGCTCGCCGCGCTGGCCGTCGGTGCGGCCGCGCATGCAACGGCCAGCGCCGCGCGTGGCCTGCTCGGCAAGGCCGCGCGCGCCGCCCGCGTCGCCATGACCACCACGATGCCCGCCACCGCGCTCGCCTTGGCGCTCGCCGGTTGCGCCAGCGTGCCGCGCGCAGCGGGCGAATGGGTCGTCGGGCGACTGAGCCTCAGCATGGCGGCGCAGGATGCACAGCCGGCGCAGAACGCGACGCTGTCCTTCGAACTGCACGGCGACGGCGCGCGCGGCGAGCTGCTCCTGTACACGCCGCTGGGCACGCAGATCGCGGCAGCACGCTGGGCGCCGGACGGCGCGTCGCTCGTCACCGCCGACGGTGAGCGCGCGTTCGCCGGCCTCGACGCTCTGGCCGCCGGCGCTTTCGGCGCCCTCGGCGAACACGTGCCGCTGGCCGCGCTGCCGGACTGGCTCGCGGGGCGCGCCTGGGCCGAGGCGCCGAGCATCGCCACCGACGGCGGCTTCGAGCAGCTCGGCTGGCGCGTCGACCTGCGCGGCCGCGACGAGGGCCGCATCGTCGCGCGCCGCGCCGCGCCGCCCGCCGTCGTGCTGCGCGTGCAGCTCGAACGGAGCGCAAGCTGAGCACCGGCAGCCGCCGATGAGCCTGCGCGCGCTGTACGACGTGCCCGCGCCGGGCAAGCTGAACCTGTTCCTGCACGTGGTCGGCCGGCGCGCCGACGGCTACCACCTGCTGCAGTCGCTGTTCGTGCCGATCGACTGGGCCGACCGGCTGCACTTCGAACGCCGCGACGACGGCCGCCTCGCCCGGCACGATCTCGGCGCTGCGCTGCCCGCCGACGACCTCAGCCTGCGCGCCGCGCGCGCGCTGCAGCAGGCCAGCGGCCAGCGCCTGGGCGTCGACATCACGCTGGACAAGCGCCTGCCCTGGGGCGCGGGGCTGGGCGGCGGCAGCTCGGATGCGGCAAGCACGCTGCTGGCGCTCAACCGGCTGTGGGGTCTGCGCTGGCCGCGCGCGCGGCTGGCCGCGATCGGCCTCGCGCTGGGCGCCGACGTGCCGTTCTTCCTCGGGCCGGGGCCGGCTTTCGTCGAGGGCATCGGCGAGCGGCTGACGCCGGTGGCGCTCGCCGGCGCGCAGTACCTCGTCGTCAAGCCGGCCGCGGCCGTCGCCACGCGCGACGTCTTCGCCCACCCGCTCGCAAGGCGCGACAGCGAACCGGATATACTTGCGGGCTCTTTCGAAGACAGCGCAGCATGCCGCAGCGGATACGGCCGCAACGACCTGCAGCCCGCCGCCGAGGCCCTGTGCCCGGAGGTGGCCGAGGCGGTGCGCTGGCTCGTGGCGCACCTGGGCAACGGCCGCATGTCGGGCTCGGGCAGCGCGGTGTTCGCGAGAGTGGATACGGAATGCGATACGAACGACGCGGCGGCGTCACCGGCGGCGATGCCCGTAGCGCAGGCGCTGGACGAACTCCGGCGGCTGCGCCCGCAGTGGGTGGCCCGGCACTGCCGCAGCCTGGCCGGACATCCGCTGGCTCATTGGTAGCGCAGCGGGCGAGGACGAGTTGGGGGCGTGGGCCGTTCGCCGAGCGGCCGGCGCCCGTGTAGGGGAGTAGCCAAGTTGGTCAAGGCATCGGATTTTGATTCCGACATGCGAGGGTTCGAATCCTTCCTCCCCTGCCAGACCCGCACGCAGCGCCCGTAGCCCAGATCCAGAATCGTCGTGCCGGCCGAGCGCCGGCCGCGCAGGCCCGGCGCACGGGCCGCGACGGAGAGTCCGCAGCGTGCTGTTCAACACCGTGCTGTTCACCGGCAACGCCAACCCGGCGCTGGCGCGCGAGATCGCGACCACGCTCGGCGTCGAGCTCGGCCAGGCCGCGGTCGGGCGTTTCTCCGACGGCGAGGTCACGGTCGAGATCCGCCAGAACGTGCGCGCGCGCGACATCTTCGTCGTGCAGCCCACCTGCAGCCCCACCAACGAGAACCTGATGGAGCTGCTGATCATGGTCGATGCGCTCAAGCGCGCCAGCGCGCGCCGCATCACCGCCGTGATCCCGTACTACGGCTACGCGCGCCAGGACCGCCGGCCGCGCAGCACGCGCGTGCCGATCAGCGCCAAGGTGGTGGCCAACCTGCTCGAGACGGTGGGCGTCGAGCGCGTGCTGACGATGGACCTGCACGCCGACCAGATCCAGGGCTTCTTCGACATCCCGGTCGACAACATCTACGCCAGCCCGGTGCTGCTGTCCGACCTCAAGAGCAAGGCCTATTCGAACCTGCTCGTGGTCTCGCCCGACGTCGGCGGCGTGGTGCGCGCGCGCGCGCTGGCCAAGCAGCTGGGCTGCGATCTCTCGATCATCGACAAGCGCCGCCCGGCACCCAACGTCGCCGAGGTGATGCACGTCATCGGCGAGATCGAAGGCCGCAACTGCGTGATCATGGACGACATGATCGACACCGCCGGCACGCTGGTGAAGGCGGCCGACGTGCTCAAGGCGCGCGGCGCGCGGCGCGTCTTCGCGTACTGCACGCACCCGGTGTTCTCGGGCGCCGCCGTCGATCGCATCGCCGCCTCCAAGATCGACGAGGTGGTGGTCACGAACACGATCCCGCTGGCCGATGCCGCCCGTGCCTGTCCGAAGATCCGGCAGCTCTCGGTGGCCTTCCTGTTCGCCGAGACGATCCGCCGCATCAGCGACGGCGAATCGGTGACGTCGTTGTTCGCGGAGCAGAACAGTAATTTTTAGAGGTCGAGAAGACCGCCGCTGCGCGGCGATCTTCGAAGCAGATGGGCCTGTGCGGCCCGTTTCGACGAGCAGGCGTTGGCGCCCGCTCATTCATGGCGCCTGGTCGCGGGCGCCGCACACTTGGAGCTGAAATGAGATTCACCGCTTTCGAGCGCACGCAGCAGGGGACCGGAGCGAGCCGCCGCCTGCGCGATGCCGCCAAGGTGCCGGGCATCGTCTACGGTGCCGGCACGCCGAAGATGATCGAGCTCGATCACAACGCCCTGTTCTTCGCGCTGAAGAAGGAGGCCTTCCACTCGTCGATCCTCGAGATGGAACTGGCCGGCGCCGTCCAGAAGGTGCTGCTGCGCGACGTCCAGATGCACCCCTGGAAGCAGCAGGTGCTGCACGTGGACTTCCAGCGCATCGACGAGACGACGCGGCTGCGCAAGAAGGTGCCGCTGCATTTCAGCGGCGAGGAGAATTCGGCGGCGGTGAAGACCGACAAGTGCCTCGTCAGCCACGTCGCCAACGAGCTCGAGGTCGAATGCCTGGCCTCGCAGCTGCCCGAGTTCGTCCCGATCGACCTGTCCGGCCTCGTCAAGGGCCAGAGCCTGCATGCGAGCAACCTGAAGCTGCCCGCCGGCATCAAGGCCGTCAAGCGCGGCACCCTCGATCCGGTGATCGTCTCGGTGGCGCTGCCGCGCGCCGAGGAGGAAGAGGCCGCCGTCGCGGCACCGGTGGTGGCCGCGCCCGAGAAGAAGGCCAAGCCCAAGAAGGACGAGAAGCAGAACAGGAAGTAGCTTCGCAGGTTGCTCAGGGCTTGACGAACTTGAGCACGAACTCGTCCTTCGGCTGCGGCGGCTCGGGCGTGTTGCGGTCGCGCGGATCGTTCGGGTTGCGCAGGAACGTCGCTTCCCCGGCGAGCTTGAAACCGGCGCCTTCGACCTCGCCGCGGAGGAACGATTCCTCGACCCGGTGCAGCGTGCCCGACTCGGAGATGCCGGTGCCCGGCCGCCCGGCGTGGTCGGCGATGACGTAGATCCCGCCCGGCTTGAGCGCGCGGAAGATGGCGCGGTTCATCGCCGCGCGGTCGATCCCGGGATGCCCCAGGTCGTGGTAGTTGAACATCAGCGTCACGACGTCGAGCCGCGCGTCGGCGGCGGCGGCCGGCACCGGGTTGTCGAAGGGCTGGAAGAGCGCGACCATCGGCGCCGCGGCGACGCCGCCGGCGCGCAGCCTGGCGTCGCGCACGGCGACGGGCCCGCCGGCGTT
>JAFECX010000013.1 GCA_018241895.1 Pseudomonadota bacterium | reverse complement strand
GCCTGCGCCGGGGTTTCTGCCCGACCCTGCGGCAGCGTCCGCGCCGCGGTCTTTGGCAGGGCCCGCAGCGACGCGCGTCGCCGTCTCGCCATTGCCGCGTTCGGCGCCGTCGCGCGCCGCGCTTCGCGTCGCCCGGGCTTCGTCGCGGCTCGGCGCCAGCGAGCCGGGCCGCGGCGCGCCGCCCGCGCCGTGGCGCTCGCCCTCGCTGCGCTGACGTGCCTGCTCCACGACGTCGGCTTCCTGCCTCGCGGCCGCGTCGCCGCCACCCGGGCTTTGGCTGCGCGCCCGATCGAAGGCCTGCATGAACGCCGTGGCGGCCGCGGGGCGGCTGCCGCGATCGGCTGGCGCCGGTGCCGGCGCGGGCGATATCGCGCCGCCCGCGGCGGCGCTCGCGATCGTCGTCGTCACTGCCATTGCGGGTCGACTCGGAGTGAGTGGTTCGTGCACAGGTTCTCAGCGCGTCGTCGCGCCGGCGCGGCGCAGCCAGGCGGCGCGCTGCGCGGCGTCGTCGCTCAGCCGCTGTTCGGCGCGGCTCGCGTGCCGGCGCTCGTGCGACTGGCGGCGCTCGATCAGCTTGCGCACCGAGGCCACGCGCAGCTCGGCCGCCACCAGCGCGTCGCGGCCGGCGAGCGCGTCGCGTTCGGCGGCCGCGCGCTGCGCGCGCTGCAGCTCGATGGTCTCGTCGAGGCGCTGCATGAAGTCGCGATGGCTGCGCACGAGCTCGATCGGCACCGCCTCGGCGCCCGCCGCCGGCGCACGCCGGCGGTACTCGGCGCGGTAGGCGAGCAGTTGCTCGGCCTGCCGTGCGAGCGCTCGCGCCAGCTCGGCGGCACGCAGCGCATGCGCGCGTGCGGCGTCGCGCTCGGCCTCGGCGCGTTCGAGGACGAGGTGCAGCGGCTGCGGGTTCGCGGGCATCGTGAGGCGGGCCGGGGTCAATGCGCGGCGAGCGCGAACAGATGGGCGCGGCTGGCGTCGAGCGCCGCGCACTCGTGCATGTCCTGCTGCAGGAAGACGTCGAGCTGCGGCGCCAGCCGCACGGCCAGATCGAGATCGGCGTCGTGACCTGGCTGGTAGGCGCCGAGCTGCAGCAGGTCGCGCGCCTTGCTCAGGCGCGACAGCCAGTGGCGCACGCGCCGCGATGCGCCCACCTGCTCGCGCGACGCGACGGCGCTCATCACGCGCGAGATCGAGCGCTCGACGTCGATGGCGGGGAAGTGGCCCGACTCGGCCAGCTCGCGCGAGAGCACGATGTGGCCGTCGAGGATGCCGCGCGCGGCGTCGGCGATCGGATCCTGCGGATCGTCGCCTTCGGTCAGCACGGTGTACAGCGCCGTGATCGAACCTGCGCCGTTCAGCCCGTTGCCGCTGCGCTCGACGAGCTGCGGCAGCTTGGCGAACACGCTCGGCGGGTAGCCCTTGGTGGCCGGCGGTTCGCCGATGGCCAGGGCGATCTCGCGCTGCGCCATCGCGTAGCGCGTCAGGCTGTCCATCAGCAGCAGCACGTGGCGGCCGCGGTCGCGGAAGTGCTCGGCGATGGCGCTCGCGTAGCTCGCGCCCTGCATGCGCACCAGCGGCGGCGCGTCGGCCGGCGCCGCGACGACGACGCTGCGCGCGCGGCCTTCGTCTTCGAGGATGTCCTCGATGAACTCCTTGACCTCGCGTCCGCGCTCGCCGATCAGGCCGACGACGATGACGTCGGCTGCGGTGTAGCGCGCCATCATGCCCAGCAGCACCGACTTGCCGACGCCGGTGCCGGCGAACAGGCCCAGGCGCTGCCCGCGCCCGACGGTGAGCAGTGCGTTGATCGCGCGCACGCCGGTGTCCAGCGGCAGGCGCACCGGGTCGCGGTCCATCGCGTTGATCGGGCGGCGCGTCATCGGCTCGGCGTGCACGCCGTCGAGTTCGCCCAGGCGGTCCAGCGGCCGGCCCTGCGCGTCGACGACGCGTCCGAGCAGGCCGTCGCCCATCGGCAGGTGCAGGCCGCGGTCCTCGCTGCGGCGCCAGGGGTGATCGTCGCCGCCCAGGCGCGGCTGCACGCGCGGCGGCGCTCGCGGCACGACGCGCGCGCCGCTGGCCAGGCCGTGCAGCTCGCCGTAGGGCATCAGGTAGGCGCGGTCGCCGTTGAAGCCGACGACCTCGGCCAGCACCGGCTCGCCGGGCGCCTCGACCTCGCACACCGAGCCCACGGGCACGCGCACGCCGAGCGCCTCGAGCACGAGGCCGGTCACGCGCAGCAGCGTGCCCACGGCCTCGAGCGGCTGCGGCAGCGCGCTGTACTGCTCGAGATTTTCGAGCCAGCGCTGCCAGCGTGCGTCGCGTGCGGCCAGGCGCTCGGCCAGCGGCGTCACGAACCGCTCTCCGCGCTCCAGCCGAGCTCGCTGCCCAGCGCCGCGGCGGCCTGCGCCCAGCGCGTCGCGATGCGCGCGTCGAGCGTGCCGGCGTCGGAGTCGACGCGCACGCCGCCGCGCTCGAGCGTTTCGTCGGCGAGCAGGCGCGCGCCGCGTGCGCGCAGCGCGTCGTCGGCGCCTTCGGCGATCAGCGGCAGGTCGTCGGGATGCGCGTACACGCGGATGTGGCGCGCCGAGAGCATCACGGCATCGAGCGCGTCGGCCGCCACGCGCACCACCAGCTCGGGCCGCACGACGAGCTCGCTGCGCACGACCTGCTGCGCCAGCTGCACGGCGCAGTGCACCAGCGTCTGGGCGACACGGGCGTCGAGCGCGCCCCATTGCGCGTCCAGGCTGTCGAGCAGCTGGCCGATCTGCGCCGTCGCCTGCGCCGCGAAGTGCTGCTTGAAGTTTTCGAGCGCGGCCAGGCCGTCGCGGTAGCCTTCCTGATAGCCGGCCTGGCGCATCGCGCTGCGCTCGGCGTCGAGGCGTGCGCGCAGGGCCTCGGCCGTCGCGTCGTCGGCGCCCACGCCGCCCGCGGCGGCCGCGTCGCTCGTCGGCGCCGAGGTGCCCGCGCCGAAGGTGCCGGGCCGCCAGCTCGCGACCGCGCCGAGTTCCTCGCGCGGGATGAAGCGGGCATAGGGGCCGGCGGGCTTGCTGCTGCCGCCCTGGCTGCCCTGGCTGGCGGGGCCGCCCGGGCCGGCGCCCGAGCGGGCTGGCGGCGGCGGCACGTTGCGCAGTGGCGACTTCGGCGTGCCGCTCATATGAACTGCTCGTCACTGCTGCCGGCGAGCATGATGAGGCCCTCGTCGACGAGACGGCGCACGATCTTGAGCATCTCCTTTTGCTCGGTCTCGACCTCCGACAGGCGCACCGGCCCGCGCGACTCCAGGTCCTCCCTGAGCGCCTCGGCCGCGCGCGTGGACATGTTCTTGAAGATTTTGTCGCGCAGCATCGGCGTCGCGCCCTTGAGCGCGATCACCAGCGCCTCGCTCTGCACCTCCTTGAGCAGCGCCTGGATGCCCTTGTCGTCGATCTTCTCCATGTCGTCGAAGGTGAACATGTTGTCCATGATCTTCTGCGCGAGCTCGCCGTCGGTCTCGCGCACGTAGTCCAGCACCGAGGTCTCGACCGCGGTGCCGAGCATGTTCAGGATGTCGGCCGCGGTCTTGGCGCCGCCGAGCGAGTTCTTGCGGCCGCGGTCGCCGCCGGCCAGCACCTTGCTCATCACGTCGTTGAGATCCTTCAGCGCCGTCGGCTGGATGCCGTCGAGCGTGGCGATGCGGATCAGCACCTCGTTGCGGTGGCGTTCGCCGAAGTGCTTGAGCACGTCGGCGGCCTGGTCGAACTCGAGGTGCACGAGGATCGCCGCCACGATCTGCGGATGCTCGTTGCGCAGCAGCTCGGCCACCGAGGCGGGGTCCATCCACTTCAGGCTCTCGATGCCGGTGATGTCGCTGCCCTGCAGGATGCGGTCGATCAGCAGGTTGGCCTTCTCGTCGCCGAGCGCCTTGCGCAGCACGGTCTTGACGTACTCGTTGCTGTCCGAGACCAGCATGTGCTCGTTGGCGGCGACGGTCTCGAACTTGTCGATCACGCTTTCGAGCCGCTCGCGCGAGACCGCCTTGATGCGCGAGATGGTCTCGCCCAGGCGCTGCACCTCCTTGGGCGACAGGTGCTTGAAGATCTGGGCCGCTTCCTCCTCGCCCAGGCTCATCAGCAAGATGGCGGCGTTTTCCAGGCCTTCGTCGCTGATCGCCATGGCGCGGCCCCGTTGCCCCGGCTCAGCCGGCGTCGCCGCTGACCCAGCCGCGCACGATGTTGGCCACCGCCGCCGGGTTGTCCTTGGCCATCTGGCGCGCGGCTTCCAGCTTCTGGCTCGAGCGCGGGGCCTCGAGCACCGGCACCGCGGCGGGCGCGGCGGCGGGCAGCGCCGGCGTGTCGCCGACGACCTCGCTCACCTGCGAGCCGGGCGGCGCGGCGGGCGCCGACGCGAGCAGGCCCACGACGGCCGGCCGGATGAGCGCAAACACGATCACCAGCGCCACCAGGGCCAGCGCGCCCGGCGCCGCGGCGCTGCGCAGCAGGTCGACGAGCCAGGGCTGCTCCCACAGCGGCTGCGGCTCCACCGCCGGCGCCGGCTCGCTGCGGAACGCGACGTTGAGCACCTTGACCTGGTCGCCGCGCGCGGCGTCAAAGCCGATGCCCTGCTGCACCAGCGCCGTCAGCTGCTCGAGCTCCTTGGCGGCGAGCGGCGCGCTCGTCGTCTTGCCCTTGGCATCGGTGGCGCTGCGGTTGTTGACGACCACCGCCGCCGACAGGCGCTTGATGGTGCCGACGGCGTTGCGCGTCACGGTGACGGTCTTGTCGACCTCGAAGCGCGTGGCCTGTTCGCGCCGCGTGCTGCCCGCCGCCGCGGCGGCAGCGCCGGCCGCCTGCAGCGTCTGCGCCTTGCCGTCGACGGGTGCCGTGGCGGGCACGGGCGGCTGGTTGCTCTGCGCGCCGGGGATGCCTGCCGGCGTGGCGCTGCCGGGCTGGTTGCTTTCCTCGCTGCGCTGCTCGCGCACGCTGCTCCTGGCCTCGGCGCCCTGGTTGGGGCCGAACGCCTCGGCCGTCTGCATGACCTGCGAGAAGTCGATGTCGGCGCTGATGCTGGCGCGCACGTTGTCGCGCCCGACCACCGGCTCGAGCAGCGCGACGACGCGATCGAGCAGCTTGGACTCCAGCTCGTTGCGGTACGCCAGCTGCTGCGAGTCCAGGCCCTCGCCGTCGCTGCCGTCGCTGCGCCGGGGCCCCGACAGCAGCGTGCCGTTGCTGTCGATCACGCTCACCGCCTTCGGGCTGAGCTCGGGCACGCTCGCGCTCACCAGGTGCACGATGCCGGCGATCTGGTTGCGCTCGAGGCCGCGGCCGGGGTGCAGGCTCAGCACCACCGAGGCGGCGGGCTTTTGCTGCTCGCGGAAGAATCCGTTCATCTGCGGCAGCGCCAGATGCACGCGCGCCGACTGCACCGGCGACAGCGACTGGATCGAGCGCACCAGTTCGCCCTCGAGGGCGCGCTGCATGCTCATGCGCTCCTGGCCCTGGGTCTGGCCGAAGGGCGACTTGTCGAGCAGCTCGTAGCCGCTGGTGCCGCTGCCGCCGGCGCCGCCACCGCCGCTGGGCAGGCCGGCGGCGGCCAGCTTCATGCGCAGCTCGTGCACGCGCGCGGCGGGCACCATCAGTGCGCCGCCGCCTTCGGCAAAGCGGTACGGCACGTTCATCTGCGTCAGGCGATCGATGACCTGGCCGCCGTCCTTTTGCGACAGGCTCGCGAACAGCACCCGGTAGTCGCCTTCGCGCGTGCTGCCGACCAGCGCCACCAGCACCGCCAGCAGCGCGGCGAGGCCCACCAGGGCCAGGATCTGCGTGCGAGCGGGCAGCGAGCGCCAGCGGGCGGCCAGCCCGGGCGGCGCGGGCACGAGCGGGGTGGGGGCGACGAGGGCTGCATCCATGAGCGGTGGGGGCGGTGGGGCGGGCGCTGCCGGCGGCGCTGCCGGTGCAGGCTGGCGCGAGCCGGCGCAAGCCGCTGACGGCGTGCGATGGGCGAAGCGCATTCTTCAGCCGGCGCTGCGGCCACGTTGGGGTGAGAAGCCCGTCAAAGCCTGGGCTGTTCGCCCCTTGTTTCCGCGGGGGCCGCATCTACAGTGCGACCGTCGCACGACGCCGATGAACGACCTGCGCATCAAGCCCTTCGACTTCCAGGCCGCGGTGGCCCGTGCCGGCCTGCGCCCGGACGGTTCGCCTGCCGCCGGCGGGGTGGGCGCGGCCGAGGGCGGGTTTCGCACCGCGATGGCCGACGCGCTGCGCGACGTGAGCCGCAGCCAGCTCGAGGCGCAGCGCCTGCAGCGCGAGCTCGCGCTCGACAATCCGAGCGTGAGCGTCGAAGAGACGATGCTCGCGATGCAGAAGGCGCAGGTCGGCTTCACCGCCGCGGTGCAGCTGCGCAACCGGCTGCTGCAGGCCTACAGCGAGGTCATGAACATGCAGGTGTAGTGCCCCGCGGCCGGGTGCGCCGCGGCGCACCTCAGCAGCCCGGCGTGCCCGGCAGGTGGCCGCGCACGCTGCACACGCGCGCGCGGCCGAGCACGCCGATGTCCACGCGCAGTTGGTCTGCGCCGGCCTCGAGCAGGGCACCCAGCGCCGTGTCGGCGCGGCCGTCGGCGTCGAAGCGCACGCTGCGCGCGGCCACCAGGCGCACGCCGCGGTGCTCGTCGGCGTGCACGCGGGTGAGCTGGCAGGGCTCGGCGCGGCCGCAGGGGCAGCCGGGCACGGTCGAAACGGCCCAGCACCAGTCGCCGCCCGCGCTCACGGCCAGGTGCAGAGGCTGGCCGCGGCGCGCGGCCTCGAAGCGCGCCTCGGCCAGATCGGCGGCCAGCGCCTGCGCCGCGGCCTGCAGCCGGTGCCGCTCGAGCCGGCGCGCCATCGACGGCAGCGCCAGCGTGGCGAGCACGGCCAGCACCGCGATCGTGACGAGGAGCTCGATCAGCGTGAAGCCGCGGCCCGGGCGGCGCCGATCGGGGCCGCGCGTGCGCCGCTTCGGGCGTGGTCGCCCGCCGTT
>JAFECX010000139.1 GCA_018241895.1 Pseudomonadota bacterium | reverse complement strand
CATCGCGTTGCCCGCCTGCTGCAGGATCTGCGCGCGCGACAGGTTGGCGGTCTCGCTCGCGTAGTCGGCATCGGTGATGCGGCTGGCCGCGGCACTCTGGTTTTCGATGTTCACCTGCAGGTTGGCGATCACGTTCTCGAAGCGGCTTTGCACGGCGCCGTAGGTGGAGCGCTGGGCGTTGATCGCGGCCAGCGCGGTGTCCAGGCCGTCGATCGCGGCCCGCGCGCTCGTCATGTCGCTGATGTCCATCGTCGGCGCCGCGGTGCCGGTGAGCACGGCAGAGCCGATCACGTTGGTGATGTCGGACTTGCTGGTCCAGTCGAAGTTGTCGACCGAGATCTGGTCGATGTTGGTGCTGCCGTTGGCGCCGATCTGGTACGTCGAGCTGCCCGTCGACGCGAGGATGTCGATGCCGTTGAACTTGGTGCCGCCCAGCGTACGCGTGGCTTCCTGCGCCAGTTGCGCGAACTCGTTGTTCAGGCTCGTGCGGTCGGTGCTGTTGTTGGTGCCGTTGGCGGCCTGCACCGCCAGCTCGCGCATGCGCTGAAAGACGTTGGACACGCTGCCCAGCGCGCCTTCGGCGGTCTGCGCGAGCGAGATGGCGTCGTTGGCATTGCGCGCCGCCACCGTCATGCCGCGCACCTGCGTGCTCATGCGCTCGGAGATGGCGAGGCCGGCGGCGTCGTCCTTGGCGCTGTTGACGCGCAGGCCCGAGCTCAGGCGCTGCATCGAGGTGGCGAGGGCGGTCTGGCTCTTGTTGAGCTGCCGCTGGGCGTTGAGCGACACCAGGTTGGTGTTGATGGTCTGGGGCATTTCGGCTCTCCTATCGTGGACTGAATCCGGGGCGGGCTCCGGGGGTTTCGGCTTACGACGGCGAGAGTGGCGCCGCTTCGGCCTGCATCCTGCTGCCGCTGCCCTTGCGGACCTCGGCTCCTGATCCTCGCCTCGGGGTGGCCTGGGCACCGGAACGGGTCCCGGAGCGCCGGCCGCCTCGGGGCGGGGCAACGCGGAAGATGCAAACGCGCGTTGAGCCGGTTTTCGGTGGCGCCGGGTCCGGCTTTAGCCCTTTGCATGGCGGGCCCGGTGGGCGGCGTTGCGCGCACGCACGGGATCGGCAGGGGTGCTCGGGGGAACAGCGGCGCACCCGTGGCGCAGTTCTCGCAATCCGCGCGGACGGTGGCGCGAACTGCACCGTCGCGGACGCGTTGTTCGCGCCACGGCCTCCCGAGCGGCTGCCTAGACTGCCGCTTCGCGCCGTGCGCTCGATCGGCGCGCAGCAGGTGGGCCGCGCCACCGAAGACGGCCTCGGCGTCGGCGACCACGGCTGCGGCGCTGTCCGCCCATCCGTGCGTTCGAGCCGCACCCCTTTCGGAGTACCGCACATGCAACGCCAGGCGCACGCCGCCGCTGCCGCCCAGACCCGGCGCGGCCATGCCCACGGCCACTGGCGGCGAGGCGTCGAGCTCAAGGGCCGCGGCGAGGACGAACAGGCGTTCGCCGCCTTTCGACAAGCCGTGGCGTCCGACCCCGACGACAGCGTGTACTGGCTGAACCTGGCACACACGGCCGCCCGGCTTGCACGGCACGACGAGGCGCTGGCGGCGGCGCGGCGTGCGCTGGCGATCGATCCGGCCGCCGTGGCACCCGCCTGCGAGATCGCCGTCGAGCAACTGCTGCGCTCGCACCGCTGCCGCGAGGCGGTCGAACTCGTCGACGCCTTGCCCGCCGAGGCGACGAAGAGCCGCGACCTGCACGTGCTCTACGTGACCGCGCTGCTGGGTGCCGCCGAGCCCCGCCGCGCGGTGGACGCCGCGATGGCGGCGATCGGTGCCGATCTGGCCTTTGCGCGCAGCCACTACCTGCTCGGCTGCGCGCTGTCGGACCTGCAGCTGCACGAAGAGGCGGCCGAGGCCTTCCGCACCGCCTGGCTGCTCGAGCCCACGATGCTGGAAGCGCTGGAGATGAGCGTGCACCGGCGCCAGCATGCCTGCCGGTGGGAGACCTTCGAGGCCGACGTGCGGACCATCGAGCGCGCCCACGCGCACGGCGACGTGGCGCGCAGCGTGCCGTTCGCACTGATGGCGATGCCGGTGGATGCGCCGACGCAGCGCCACAGCGCCGCCGTGCACGCGCGCATCTACTCGGGCCGCCAGGTCGACCGCGACAGCCGGCGGCGCCGCGTGCGCGCGCAGGGGCCGCTGCGCATCGGCTACGTCTCGAACGACTTCGCACGGCACGCGACGATGCAGCTCTTGATCGAGATGCTCGAGCGGCACGACCGCAGCGCCTTCGAGATCGTGCTCTATTCGTACGCCAGGGACGACGGCTCGCCGATGCGCCGCCGCACCGAGGCGGCGTGCCACCGCTTCGTCGACATCTCGCAGATCGACGACGAGCGTGCGGCGGCTGCGATGCGCGCCGACGGCATCGACATCCTGGTCGACCTCAAGGGCTACACCTCGGGCGCGCGCATCGGCATCTTCGGGCGCCGCCCGGCGCCGCTGCAGGTGGGCTTCCTCGGCTACCCCGGCACCTGCGGCTCGCACCACCTCGACTACTTCATCGGTGACCCGGTGACGACGCCGCCCGAGATGGCGCCGCAGTTCACCGAGAAGATTGCGCAGATGCCGCGCTGCTACCAGCCCAACGACGGCACGCGCGCGCTGCCCGCGGCGGTCGCGCGCAGCCTGCTCGGCCTGCCCGAAGCGGCCTTCGTCATGTGCTGCTTCAACCAGATCTACAAGCTCACCCCGGCGGTGTTCGATGTCTGGTGCGCGCTGCTGCGCGATATCCCGGGCAGCGTGCTGTGGCTGATGCCGAGCGGCGAGCAGGCCGCGCGCAACCTTCGACGCGAGGCCGCGGCGCGTGGCATCGGCCCGGAGCGCCTGGTCTACGCGCCGCCGCTGCCGCTCGAGCGACACCTGGCGCGGCTGCAGGCGGCCGATGTCTTCGTCGACACCACGCCGTGTGCGGCGCACACGACGGCCAGCGATGCGCTGTGGGCCGGGCTGCCGCTGGTCACGGTGTGCGGCGAGACCTTCGCGTCGCGCGTCGCCGCGAGTCTGCTCACCGCGCAGGGCGTGCCCGAGCTCGTCGCCGGCGATCTCGACGGCTACGCGCGCATCGTGCGCGAGCTCGCGGCCGAGCCCGCGCGCCGGGCGGCACTGCGCGAGCGCATCGCGCACGCGCGCAGCGAAGGCCCGCTGTTCCAGGGCGCGCGTTTCGCGCGCGACCTCGAGGCGCTGTACCTGCGCATGGCAGAGCGCGCACGTGCCGGGCTGGCGCCGGAGCATCTGTGGGCGGCAGCGAGTGCGTAGCCGCCGCGCCAGTGCACGCACGGAGCAGCCAGGCGCACCCCTTGCAATTGCGGCGATCGCGCCCGCAACGTCAGCCTAAGCTTGCGGCAGCCCGAACGGAGTTCGCATGCTCAAGATCGCAATCGTCACGCCCTACTTCAAGGAGACACCGCGCGTACTGGCGCGCTGCATCGACTCGGTGCGCACGCAGCAAAGCAGTGCGCACGTCGGGGAAATCACCCACTTCGTCGTCGCCGACGGGCACCCGCAGCACTGGATCGACGACCTGGGTCTCAGACATGTGAAGCTCGACCGCTCGCACGGCGACTACGGCAACACGCCGCGTTCGATCGGTGCGCAGCTCGCGGCCAGCGACGGCCATGACGCGATCGGCTTTCTGGACGCCGACAACTGGCTCGACCCGGACCACGTGGCGTGCTGTGCGGATGCCTTGATGCGCGCTGCCGAGCCGGTCGATTACGTGGTGGCGCGCAGACGCCTGGTGCGTGACGACGGCAGCGCGCTGCCGATTGCGCCGCGCGAAGACGAAACCTTCGAGCATGTGGACACCAGTTGCTACTTCCTCTCGTGGAGCGCGTTTCACCTGCTTGGGCGCTGGAGCGTGATGCCCAAGCCGCTGTCGATTGTCGGCGACCGGATCTTTCGGCAAGCGCTGCGCGAGGCCGGGCTGAAGTTCACTGCCGTCGATCACCCGACCGTCAACTACCTGTGCACCTGGTCGACCTTCTTCGATGCGATCGGGGAGACAGCTCCCGAATACGCGAAGCCTAACATCGACCTCGGTCCCGTGACGCGCTGGTGGCACCGGCTCGACGCTCGCAGCCGCAGCGTCGTCGAGCGACTGACAGGGTGCCCTGTTCGACTCTGAGTGCCGAGTCGCAGGGGGCGCCGCTCGCGCGCCGTCGAGCGAGACCGACAGGCTCGCGATCAGGTGTGTTCCGGCAGCGTTGCGGTGCGTGCGCTTCGACGTCGTGCGCGGCGTTCGCAACCGTACTCGAATTGAACGCCGTTGCGCTCTCTGTTGATGCGTTCGCGTGGCCCGACGGTCTTTAGAGTCATCGCATCGGCCGGCTAAAGCCGCCGCCACGACAAGCTCAAATGCGCAACGAACTCGCGGCAGGGACAGCAGGTTGCTCGACCGGAGCCGCCGATCCGCACTCCGAACCGGCGCGCCGAAGGGTGCCACTTGCGCCGTCACGAAATCCGTCATCCACGGCGCCGGGGTGGCCGGGCGCGGACCAGACCCGTGCCGGCCGCGGCGGCGATCGCGAACTCGCCGCGATTCGCGCGGCGCTGTCACTGCATCCCTACGACACCGGACTGCAAGCCCGATACGGATCGCATCTCGAGCGGCAGCGCAGCCCTTGCGAAGCCAGCGCGATCGGGCTGATCATCACCTGCGAGAAGTACTTCGACCGCGCGCTGCAGCTGCACGCGCGGCTTTCGGCGCTGAACCTGTTTGCCTTGCGCCTCGTCGTCGGACGCGGTGCCGCAGTGCCGACCCATGCGGACCTGCTCGAAGTCGATGCTCCCGACGACTATGAGTCACTACCGAGGAAGGTGCGCGCGGCCTTCGTCGGCATCCACGAGCAGCATGGCAGCGCCGTGTTCAAGATCGACGACGATTTACGGATTGCCGATCCCGGGCGCTTGCGCGAGAGCGTGCGCGGCTTGCTCGGCTCCGGGCTCGACTATGCGGGCTTCGAGGTCGCAGGCGCGACGCATGACCGTACCTGGCATTGGGGCAAGTGCCGAGATCCCGCGTTGAACGGAACGCCCTACGGCCGACGCTACGTCGGACCGTGGGCGAACGGGCCTTTCTACTATCTGTCTGCGAGGGCATTGCGCGCGTTCACCCTGGCCATGCTGCGCTTTCCAGCGCAGATCGAAGGCGAGTTGTACGAGGACAAGTTCGTCGGCGACACGCTGCGCGCAGAAGGCATCCCGCTTTCGCCGCTGGACGCCGCCAGCGTCGGCGTGGCCGCCGACAACCTGCCGTCGACGGTCTCGCTCCAGGCCCCGACAGCCGTGGAGCACGCCGGGCGCTCCACATCCGAAGCGATGCCGGCACCGAAAGCCTTCCGTCACCGCGAACCCGCCGAGCAAATCATGAGCCTACCCACGAGCGACCCTGCGACCGAGCCTGCCCTGCCCATCCGGTCGCGTCGAAGCCTGCAGACGTTCGACATCTTCGACACGCTGATTGCACGGCGCTGCATCGAAGCGCGGCAGATTTTCGACGAGGTCGAAGCTCGCACCGGCCTGGTGGGCTTCGCGGCGGCGCGGATCGAAGCCGAAGCGCAGATCCAGCATCGTGAGTACACGCTCGCCGATATCTATGGCGGACTTCGACGCTCACTGTCGCTCGCCGAGCAGGCGGCCGAGGAGCTCATGCGCACCGAGGTACTGATCGAACTCGAAAACGTGGTTCCGATTGCCGGGCAGATCCGCGAGTTGCCGCAAGAGGCGGTGCTGATCACCGATATGTACCTGCCGGTGCCGGTGATCCGCGAGATGCTCAGGCGCGCGGGTATTGCGCACGACTACCCGATTCTCATTGCGGCCCACGGCAAGGCTGGCGGCGAGGTCTGGCGGCATCTTGCCGCGCAGGGCTTTCAGTGCGTTCACGTCGGCGATAACGTCTCCAGCGACGTGCGGGTCGCCCGGGCGTGTGGCATGCGCGCGCGCCTGACGCGCGTTGCCACCCCGAGTGCCTTTGAGCGGTTTCTGCTCGCGCGCGGCGCCCCCGCTGCGGCGAGAGCGCTGCGCGCCGCACGCTTGCAGACCGTTGCCGTCGGGGTACCCGAATGGCTGTACCGGCTGCAGTTCGAGCTCAATCTGCCGTTCCTCCTTACATCGGCAATCGACCTGCTGCACAAGGCATCGGCCAGCGGCTCGCGCAAGGTTCTCTTTGCGTCGCGCGACGGCCGGAACCTGCAGGCTGCGTTCGAGGTGCTGCGCGACAAGTTCAACGCCACCGGCGGATTGCAGGCACAGTATTGGTACACGTCCCGGTACGCCCGAACGCGAAGCTCGCCCACCTATCTCGGGTATTGCAGGGAGGCACTGTGCGAGCAAGCACTCGTCGCCGATCTTTGTGGCACGGGAGCGTCCATGACGGCGTTGATGCGCGACATGCCGGCGGACACGAAGGTTGCGTTCTACGTCGCGCAGAAACTGCACGACAAAGGCTACCGCGACCGAATGGCTTCGTGCTACGGACTCGGGTCGAGCGAGCAGCTGTTGAACGTGCAGCACACGTTCACGACGCAAGGCTTTGTCGACAATGGGCTGCTGGAGCAACTCAATTACGCTCCGGAAGGCATGGTGCGCGACGTACTCACGAGTCCGTTCGGCGCGTTGCCGATTCGTGATGCGCCTGATTTCGATGCGCAGGGTCTGGCGCTCATAGAGGCTCAACAGAGGATGCTGATCGGGTTCTTACAGACGTTGAAGTGCGAACTCGACGACGCTGCCAGCCAGCAGTTGTTGCAGGCGACGCCGCTCACTTTTGCCTGGCTGCACGAGTCGATTGGCGGGCTGAGCGCGGAGCTGGGGAGGCTTCGAGAAAGCCTCGGGGCCGACGACGCCAGCAACGAGGCGCTGACCCAGCATGATCTTTCCGCGCTGCGGCATCGGCGGCAGACGTCAGACGAAGTTCGGACGCCCGGTACAGCGCACGCAGCAGGCGCCCCCGGCCTGCCTGGTGCCTGGAGCCGCTTGACTGCGGAAGCCGGCGCTGCCGTCGCCGCCTGAACGATGCCATGATCGAGCAGATATTTCGGCAACTGGCGCGGCCGTGCGACAAGTTCGAACATTATTTCCCGCTCTACGAACGCCATCTCGGCGAGTTCGTCGGCAAGGCGCCACGCATTCTCGAGATCGGAGTGCAGTTCGGCGGCAGCGCGGAAATGTGGCACAGGTTCTTTGGTGCGGGAACGCAGGTGCACGGCGTGGACATCGAGCGCCAGTGCGGCGATACGGAGTATCTGAGCCTCACGGTCGGCGATCAAGGCAGCGATGCCTTTTGGCGCAGTCGTTTTGGAGATTGCGAGCCGTGCTTCGACATCATTGTCGATGACGGTTCGCACGACAATCCGCATCAGATTGCGACGCTGGTCAATACGTACCGGCTGTTGAAGGACGGCGGCATCTATTGGTGCGAGGATACCCACACGTCGTACTACGCCGGGGTGCGGGTCCGCGACGGGGGCTATGGCAATCCGAGGAGCTTCATCGAGTACGCCAAGCAGGTGGTGGATGTGCTGCATGTGCGGCACACCGCGCATGCGATCGGCGTGGGGCCGACTCCGGACGGGCCACATGTGCCGGCGCATCTGGTTGCGCTCTACGGGCACGTCAGGGGAGTGCACTTCTATGACAGCGTCGTGGTCATCGAGAAGGGCACGCCGTTGCCGTTTCGGCGGCTCATGCATGGCGGCGCTCACGCGGGCTGAATCGCGGGGGCGGACGGCACCCGAGTTGGGGGTGCTGTCCGGCCGATGTGAGCGTCTGCGTCGCGGAGAAGGTTTCGCCGGTGCGGGCGGCGCGGCTCAATCGCGAGGAGAGGGCGTGGGATGTCGTGTGCGCAGCGTCGCGGCGCGGGCCGCGTCGCCCAGCGCGTCGAGCACGACCGCCAGGTTGTGCGCCGCCAGCCAGCTTCCGCGCCCCGGCACGGCGCCGACCAGATCGGGCCGCTCGCCGATCGCCAGCGCCTGCTGCCAGGCCTGCTGCGCCACGGCCAGGCGCTCGGCGCCGTGCTGCGGCTCGTGCGCGGCCCAGTCGAGCATCAGGTCGCCGAGCGCGAAGAAGAAGTCGGGCGATTCGGCGCATTCGCCGAGCAGCCGCTGGGCGAGCGCCAGGCCTTCGGCGTGGCGCGCGAGCTTCTTGAGCGCGTACAACTGGCGCGCGGCGAGGTCGTGCTGCCACGGCACGGGGCTGCGCAGCGCCTGCGCGCGCTCGAAGGCCGCCGCGGCCTCGGCGTGCTCGTCGTAGACGGCGCAGTCCTTGCCGAGCTGGTACCAGAGATAGGCGTCGTCGGGCCGCAGCGCCAGCTCGGCGACGAGCAGCGCGCGGTTGCGCCCGCGCTTGGCGGCCATGCGCTCGGGGGCGTAGCCGTCGTGGCCGATCACGACCGGCAGGCGACGTACCGGCAGCGCGTGCTGCGGCTGCTCGTGCACCCGGCCCGCATAGCGCACGGCGCCGGGCAGCACGCGGCTGATCCAGTCGCTGCCGCCCGAGGCGGCGCCGTGCTCGACGAGGTTCAGCGCGCCGACGAAGCCGGGCGCCGTGTCGCGCAGCGCGGCGAGCTGCGCGCCGCCGTCGGCCACCCATTCGTCGGCGTCGAGCACGAGGTGCCAGTCGGCCGCGGCGAGGTCGAGCGCGGCGTTGCGCGCGGCGGCGAAGTCGTCGCGCCAGGCGCAGTGCGCCACGCGCGCACCGGCCGCGCGCGCCAGTGCCGGCGTCGCGTCGCGCGAGCCGGTGTCCAGCACCAGCATGTCGTCGACCCACGGCGCGGCGCTTGCCAGCAGGCGGCCGATGCGCGGCGCTTCGTCGCGCGCGATGGCGACGAGCGCGAGGCGCCGGCGCGAGGACATGTCAGCGCCGGCGGTGCCCGCCCTTGTGGCCGGGCGCCGCGATCATCCCGGTCGGCTCGCCGGCCAGGCCGATGCGCAGCGCACGGGCGGCGTTGCGCAGATCGGCAACCGGCCGCCGGGCGCCGAAGCCGCCGGCCTCCACGTCGCAGCCGAACGCGCAGTGCAGCGCGAACGGCAGGTCGGCGGCGAGCAGCCGCTCGGTCTGCGCGACGGCGCAGCCGATGAAGCCCCGCATGCCGGCGCAGCCGCGGCCGTGCAGGCGCGGCTCGGGCGTGCTGCGCACTGCGGCCGCCAGCGGCTCGGGCGTGCCGCGCATTACGGCCGCCGGCGGCTCGGGCGCCCCGTCCTGGCCGCGCCGGGGCAGCGTGTCGGTGCGGCCCGAGCGCACGGCGCGGGGCGAGGGCTTGGCGGCCGCGGGCCATGGGGCACTCATCGCGCCACTGTAGCGGCTCGTCGGGCCTCGGGCGGTAAGCTTGCCGGTTCTTGCGAAACGGCCCGCGGCGCGATGGGCTTCTTGCCCGCGGCGCGATGGGCTTCTTGCCCGCGGCGCGATGGGCTTCTTGCCCGCGGCGCGATGGGCTTCTTGCCCGCGGCAAGCGCACGAGAGCCCGCCGCCGCCGGCGCGCGGGAAGAACAGGGAGGCTCATGTCGCAGAACGCGCCGCTGACATTCTTCGAACATCCCGTCCTCAACTCACCCTACGCCCACCCGGGCCGGCATTGGGAACTGGATGCAGACGGTCAGCCCACGAACAGGCTGATCGAGTCGCGCCGGCGCTCGGACCTGATCACGCCGGTGCCGAAGGCGAAGAAGCGCAAGGCGCCCCGATCGGGTGCGGGCCCGACGGCGCAGGCGGAGATGGACCTGAGGGCCGAAGACCTTGGCCTCGGCAGCGCCGGGCAGGAGTACGACCCCACGCCCATCATCAACGA
The DNA here is from genome assembly GCA_018241895.1 of Pseudomonadota bacterium. Classification (GTDB taxonomy): domain Bacteria; phylum Pseudomonadota; class Gammaproteobacteria; order Burkholderiales; family Burkholderiaceae_C; genus Rubrivivax. Next base: position 4,874 of record JAFECX010000139.1, on the reverse strand, counting down.
GCTGCGCGGCTACGTCGACACCTGGCGCGCGCTGCCCCACCCGTCGCAGTGGCAGGTCACGCCCGAGACGGCCCGTCTGCTTCAGCACTGGCGTCAGCACGAGTTCCAGGGCGTGCGCCCGTTCTTCTGCCAGATCGAGGCGGTCGAGACCGCCATCTGGCTGACCGAGGTCGCGCCCAAGCTCGGCGCAGGTGTCAACAGCCCGGGCAGGAAGTTCCGCGAGCACCTGGCCGGCGCGAACGCGTTGTCCAACCCGGACCTGTTGCGCATCGCGTTGAAGCTCGCCACCGGCGCCGGCAAGACCACCGTCATGGCGATGCTCGTCGCCTGGCAGACGGTGAATGCCGTGCGCCACCCTGCAGCCAAGCAGTTCACCCGCGGCTTCCTCGTCGTGGCGCCGGGCCTGACCATCAGGGACCGCCTGCGCGTGCTGCTGCCGCAGGACCCGGACAGCTACTACGCCAGCCGCGAGCTGGTGCCCGCCGACATGCTGGGCGACATCCGGCGCGCGGTGATCGTCGTCACCAACTACCACGCCTTCAAGCTGCGCGAGACGCTGGAGGTCAGCGCTGCCGGCCGCGCGCTGCTGCAGGGCCGCGGCGCCCCGCTGCAGACGCTGGAGACCGAAGGCCGGATGCTGCAGCGCGTGATGCCCAAACTCATGGGCATCAGGAACGTGCTCGTCATCAACGACGAGGCGCACCACTGCTACCGCGCCCGGCCCAAAGAGGAGTCCGAGGCCGAAGCCGGCATCGACGAGCTGAAGGGCGACGAGAAGGACGAGGCGAAGAAGAACAACGAGGCCGCGCGCCTGTGGATCAGCGGCATCGAGGCCGTGAAGCGCAAGCTCGGCGTGCCGGTGGTCTTCGACCTCTCGGCCACGCCGTTCTTCCTGCGCGGCTCCGGCTACGCCGAAGGCACGCTGTTTCCGTGGACGATGAGCGACTTCTCGCTGATGGACGCCATCGAGTGCGGCATCGTCAAGCTGCCGCGCGTGCCGGTGTCGGACAACATCACCGGCGCCGATGCGCCGAAGTTCCGCAACCTGTGGGAGCACATCGGCAAGCGCATGCCGAAGAAGGGTGTGCGCACGGCCGGCAAGCTCGACCCGCTGGCGCTGCCGACCGAGCTGTACACCGCGCTCGAAGCGCTGTACGGCCACTACGCCAAGACCTTCGACGGCTGGCAGGCACAGGGCATCGAGGTGCCGCCCGTCTTCATCGTCGTGTGCAACAACACCGCCACGTCCAAGCTCGTGGCAGGGCGCATTCGTATACTCAAAAAATGCGCGTACGGCGCCAGCAACATAGACGCGCAGGGAGCTTGACCATGACCACCGTGCAGATCACCTTGCCCGACCAGCTTGCTCAGGAGGCGCAGCGCGCGGGGCTGTTGTCGCCGGCAAAGCTGGAGCGCTGGCTGCGCGATCAACTCAGGGCGCAGCGCGTCGACGAGCTGTTCGCCGCGATGGACCGCATGGCCGCGGTCGATGAACCGGCAGTGATGTCGCCGGAGGAAGTCGCGCAGGAGATCGCCGCGATGCGCGCCGAGCGGCGCGCGAAGAACGCGAGCTGAGCGCGCCGCCCGTGCGGCTGGTGCTCGATACCAACGTCGTGGCCTCGGCCGTCCTGTGGGGCGGCATGCCGCGCCTGCTGCTGCAGGCCGCGCGCGACAAGCGCGTCGAGATCTTCACCAGCACACCGATGCTGGCCGAGCTGACCGACATCCTCGGACGGCGGAAGTTCGCCGAGAAGATCGCAGCCTCGCAACTCACCGTCGATCAACTCGTTGATGGCTATGCCCAGCTCGCGGTGCTCGTTCGACCCGTGACCACGCCCCGCATCGCACCCGATCCGGATGACGATGTGGTCGTCGGCACCGCGCTGGCAGCCCAGGCCGGATTCATCGTCACCGGCGACAAGCCGTTGCTGTCCGTCGCCGAGCATCAAGGCATCGAGGTCATCCGCGTGGCGCGGGCCATCGAAGTGATCGAGGCTGCCGGCAAGGCTTGACGCGGCATCCCGCGCGCCGGCCGGCCCAGTTCGAGGAACAGCACCGCCAGGTCGATCAGGCCGACGGTGCGCATCGGGTATTCGCCGGCGCCGACCTGCGTGGCGACGATGGCTTGCGTGCAGCCAGCCCCGCACCAGGCGCGCCGCCACGCCGTAGGGAAGCTGCGCATCGCCGGGGCGGGCCTCGACGACCAGTGCGGCGCCGCCTCGCGCTTTTGCGCAACCACGACGCGCACGGCCGCAAGCTGGCCCGCGCCCGCATCATGGGCGCGCGCTACCCGTACTACCTGCTCGCCGACAGCCCCGAGGGGCAGTTGAAGGAGGCCGAGGTCACGCGCAGCGTGCCGAGCAGCCAGCCCACGCGCGGCAACATCCGCCAGGGCTTCGTCTACGAGCGGGTGCCGCACGTCACGCTCAAGAGCATCGCCAACAACGCCGAGATCGACGTCATCTGGGAGACGTGGCAGGGCAAGCTCGAGCCGCTGCGCGCGGCGCTGAACGCCGCGCTGAAGCAGGACTGGGCCGACTGGCAGATCCCGCGCGAGGCCCTCGACGACAAGGTTCCGAAGTGGAGCGACAAGGCCAGGACGCTGCATGCCGACTGGTGGGCCGGCCGCATAGCGCACCAGCGCGAGATCGACGCTTCGATCGCGGCCAAGGCCGAGAGCGAGTACCTGTACGACAGGCCCTACGAGGACAGGAAGCGCGTGCGCGTGGCCGGCCCGTTCACCGTGGATAGCCTGAGCCCGCACCGCACGCTGGCTTTTGCCATCGACGACGGGCCGATCGACGGCCGAGTTGATGGAGTTCGCCAATCGAAAGCCGAGTACGAGGCGAAGGCGGATTTCGCATCGCTGATGCTCGAGAACCTGAAGCCGGCCGGCGTGCAGCAGGCGCACAAGGCCGACCGCATCGTCTTCACCAGCCTCGTCGGCTGGCCGGGCGAATACGTCTACGCCGAGGGCCGCTACCTGGAGGGCGAGAAAGAACGCCGCGCCGCCGTCTTTATCGGCCCCGAGTGCGGCACCGTGTCGCGGCCCGACCTGGTGGCCGCCGCGCGCGAGGCGGCCGACGCCGGCTTCGAGGTGCTCGTGGCCTGCGCCTTCAACTACGAGGCGCACGCCGCCGAGTTCGAAAAGCTCGGCCGCGTGCCGGTGCTCGAGGCCCGCATGAACCCCGAGCTGCACATGGCCGGCGAGCTGAAGAACGCCGGCGCGGGCAACCTGTTCGTCGTCTTCGGCGAGCCCGACATCCGCATCGAGCCCGTCGTGGCCGGTTCGGCCGGCGGCCCCGTGCCCGTGGTGCGCGTGCGTGTGAAGGGCGTGGACGTGTTCCGACCGCAGACCGGCGAGATCGAGAGCGGCGGCACCGACAGCATTGCGCTGTGGATGATCGACACCGAGTACGACGAAGAGAGCTTCTTCGTGCGCCAGGCCTACTTCCTGGGCGCGGCCGACCCGTACAAGGCGCTGAAGACCACGCTCGAGGCCGAGATCGACGCCGAGGCCTGGGCCACGCTCAACAGCGACGTGTCGCGCCCGTTCGCGAAGCCCAGGACCGGGCGCATCGCGGTGAAGGTGATCAACCACCTGGGCGATGAGGTGATGAAGGTGTTCGGCGTGGCGTGAGGCCGGCAGATCGCAGGGCAGGGCGTTCGCACGAGGACGCAGCCGCTGAGCCGCCCGTCGACACCGACACCGACACCGACGCCGACACCGACACCGACACCGACACCGACACCGACACCGACACCGACGCCGACACCGACGCCGACACCGACGCCGACGCCGACGCCGACGCCGACGCCGACGCCGACGCCGACGCCGACGCCGACACCGACGCCGACGCCCCGGCCCGCGCGCACGGGCTATGCTGCACCCGGCAGGGCCGCGCCGCGGCCTGCTCCACCGAGGCTTTGCGCATGGCCACGCCAGCCCCCATCCTCGCCGCCACCGACTTCTCGGCGCTGTCGCGCCACGCGGCCGAGCGCGCGGCGCGGCTGGCGCAGGAGACGGGCGCGCCGCTGTCGCTGATGCACGTCACGTCGGCCGGCACCCTGCAGGAGTTGCGGCTGTGGCTCGGCGCCGGCCATGCGATGGAGCAGCAGCTGCTGGCCGATGCGCGCGCCCAGCTCGCCGCGATGGCCGACGCGCTCGGCGCGCGCCACGCCATCGGCGTGCGCACGGTGGAGGCGGCGGGCACGGTGCTCGAAGCGATCGACGACGAGGTGCGCCAGCTCGGCGCCGCGCTCCTGGTGGTCGGTGCGCGCGGCGCGGGCTTCCTGCGCCGCCTCGTGCTCGGCACGACGTCGGAGCGGCTGGTGCGCCGCAGCTCGTGCCCGGTGCTGGTCGTGCGCCAGACGCCGCACGAGCCGTATCGCCGCATGCTGCTCGGCGTCGATCTGTCGCCCTGGGCGGCGCAGATGCTGGCGGTGGCGCGCCGTATGGCGCCGCGTGCGCGCCCGGTGCTGCTGTCGGCGTACCAGGTGCCGTTCCAGGACAAGCTGCGCTTTGCCGGCGTCGACGCCGACACGATCGAGCACTACCGGCGTCAGGCGCGCATCCGCGCGGCCCAGCACGTGCACGCGCTGGCGGAGCGCGCGCGCCTGGGGTCGGGCGACTACGACGCCGTGGTCGTCGAGGGTGAGGCCTCGCAGCGCATCGTCGAGCAGGAGCAGGAGCACGACTGCGACCTCGTCGTGCTCGGCAAGCACGGGCGCTCGGCGGTCGAGGACCTGCTGCTGGGCAGCGTCACGCAGCACGTGCTGGCCGAGGGCAGCGCCGACGTGCTGGTGGCGACGGCCAGCGCGCGCTGAATCCGAGGTGCGGCCCGCCGCGCGGGCGCGCCGGCGTTGCCGCGCTG
>JAFECX010000138.1 GCA_018241895.1 Pseudomonadota bacterium | reverse complement strand
TGGCGGCCGCGCAGGCCGACGTCGAGCGGCTGCGCCGGCAGGCGCTGGCCGAGCTCGATCGCCGCCGCGCCGAGCACGAGCGCGCCAGCGAGGAGCGCGCCGCGGCGCTGGCGATCGACATCGCGGCCCGGCTGCTCGATCGCCTGCCGGCGGCGGCCCGGGTCGCCGGTTTCGTCGATGGGCTGGCGGCCCGGCTGCGCGCGCTGCCGCCGAACCAGCGCCGCGAGCTGGCCGAGGCCGCCACGCCTTTGCAACTGGTCGTGCCGCGCGCGCTCGAGCCCGACGAGCTGCGGGCCTGCACGGCGGCGATCCACGGCGCGCTCGCGTGCCAGGCCGCGCTCGAGCCGCTCGTCGACGCGGCGCTGATCGCCGGCGTCGAGCTGCGCGGCCCGAGCCTGGTGGTCAGCAACCACCTGCGCGCCGATCTCGCACACCTCCACGCTGCGCTCGAACATGCCGATGAACACGGTTGACGCCAAGAACGACGACTGGCTGCAGCGCAGCCGCGAGGTCGTCGCCCACACCCCGCTGGGCGCGCAAGCGACCGGCATCGGCCACGTCATGCGCGCCGCCGACGGCATCGCCGTAGTTTCGGGCCTGGCGCAGGCGCGGCTGCACGAGCTGTTGCGCTTCGAGAACGACCGCATGGGCTTCGCCCTTGCACTCGAGGAGCACGCGCTCGACGCCGTGCTGCTGGACGACGCCGCGAGTGTCGCGGCCGGCTCGGTGGTGCGCGGCACCGGCGAGGTGCTGCGCGTGCCGGTGGGTCCGGGGCTGCTCGGGCGCGTCGTCGACCCGCTGGGCCGGCCGCTGGACCGCGACGAGCCGGTGCCGGCCGAGGCGTACCTGCCCGTCGAGCGCCCGGGGCCGGCGATCGTCGAGCGCGACCTGGTGAGCGAGCCGCTGGCGACGGGCGTGCTCACGGTCGACGCCATGTTCCCGATCGGGCGCGGGCAGCGCGAACTGCTGATCGGCGACCGCGCCACCGGCAAGACGGCGCTGGCGGTCGACGCCATCGTCAACCAGAAGCACAGCGACGTGATCTGCGTGTACGTGTCGATCGGCCAGCGCGCGCACGCGGTGCAGCAGGTCATCGACGCCGTGCGCGAGCACGGCGCGCCCGAGCGCTGCGTGTTCGTGGTGGCGTCGGCGTCGTCGTCGGCCGGGCTGCAATGGGTGGCGCCGTTCGCCGGCTTCAGCATCGCCGAGTACTTCCGCGACCGCGGGCAGCACGCGCTCGTCGTCGTCGACGACCTGACCAAGCACGCCGCCACGCACCGCCAGCTCGCGCTGCTCACGCGCCAGCCGGCCGGGCGCGAAGCGTACCCGGGCGACGTCTTCTACCTGCACGCACGCCTGCTCGAGCGCGCCGCCAAGCTGAGCGCGGCCAAAGGTGGCGGCTCGCTCACCGCGCTGCCGATCGCGCAGACCGAGGCCGGCAACCTGGCCGCCTACATCCCGACCAACCTGATCTCGATCACCGACGGCCAGATCGTGTTCGACACCGGCCTGTTCGCGGCCAACCAGCGCCCCGCCATCGACGTCGGCCTGTCGGTGAGCCGCGTCGGCGGCAAGGCGCAGCAGGCGGCGCTGCGCGACGTCGCGGCCCGGCTGCGGCTGGAATACGCGCAGTTCCTCGAGCTGGAGCTGTTCACGCGCTTCGGCACCCTCACCGACGCCCGCGTCAAGGCGCAGATCGCGCGCGGCAAGGCCATCCGTGCGCTGCTCGTGCAGCCGCGCTTCGCCGCCCGGCAGCCGGCCGAGCAGATCGCGATGCTGGCCGCACTGGCCGAAGGGGTGCTCGACGGCTGCGCGCCGTCGGTCGTGGCCGACGTCTGGCGCCGGCTGCCGGCGCGGCTGGCCGACGGCCGGCTCGGCGAGCCGGGCGGCGGGATCACGGGCGCGCTGGACGCCGCCACCCGCGCCCGCTTCGTCGATGTGGTGCGCGCGCTGGTGGGCGCGCAGACCGGCGAACGCCACGGCGTGCCGGCATGAAGCAGCCCCGTCAGGCGCGCGCATCGCTTGCAGCGCATCGGGCACGCCGGGCCAGGGGGGCCGGATGAGCGCGCGCCTGGCCGAAGCCGCGGCCAAGCTCGAGTCGACGCGCCAGCTCGGCAGCGTCATCGGCGCGATGCGCGCGATCGCGGCCAGCCGTTCGCAGCAGGCGCGGCGCGAGCTCGGCGCGATCCGCCAGTACGCGGCGACCATCGGCGGCGCCATCGGCCAGGTGCTGGCCGCGCTGCCCACCGACCACGTCAGCTCGACCCGGCCGCAGCACCCCGACGGCACGCTGGTGGTGGCGCTGTGTGCCGAGCAGGGTTTCGTCGGCGCCTTCAACGAACGCATGCTCGACGTCGCGCTGCCGCTGGCCGCGCAGGCGCCGAGCCGCCTCTTCGTCGTCGGCTACCGGGGCCAGACGGCAGCGGCCAGCCGCGGCCACACGCCCGAGTGGTCGACCTCGATGGCGGCGCGCACCGCCGAGGTGCCGGCGCTTGCCGACCGCCTCGCCGACGCCGTGCACGCCACGCTCGCCGCGCGCGCGCTGCGCCGCGTGCTGCTCGTGCACGGCAGCCCCGACGAAGGGGGCTCGTTCGGCGTCGTGCAGCGCTGGCTGCTGCCGTTCGACTTCGCGCGCTTTTCCGGCCACGAGCGGGCCCGTGCCGGCGCCGATGCGCCGCTGACGAACCTGCCGCCGGCCCTGCTGCTCGAACAGCTCGCGGTCGAGTACATGCGTGCCGACCTGTGCGAGGCGCTGATCCTGTCGTACGCGGCCGAGAACCAGGCGCGCATGCAGGCAATGATCGCCGCGCACAGCAACATCGAACGCAACGAGACGCGCCTGACGCTCGAGTACCAGCGCGTGCGCCAGGAAGACGTCACCGACGAGATCCTCGAGCTGTCGGCGGCGCGCCTCTGACGCGGCGCCCGCTGCCCGGCGCCGCGCGCGCTTCGAGTGTCGCCCGATGCGCCGGTCGAGGCCGCAGGTCGATACCGCCGACCGTGCGGCCGCGACCGGTTCGCAGCCGACGCAGGCACCCGCAAGGCGGCCGCGCCCGGCGTGCGCTTACCATCGTGCACCTCGATTTCACCCGTCCGCCCGCGCGCCGGCGGCTGCTCATGAGCGCACCGAAGAAGGCCCTCGTCACCGGCATCACCGGCCAGGACGGCAGCTACCTCGCCGAGTTCCTGCTCGCCAAGGGCTACGAGGTGCACGGCATCAAGCGGCGCGCGTCGCTGTTCAACACGCAGCGTGTCGACCATCTGTACGAGGATCCGCACGTGCCGCACCCGCGCTTCCGGCTGCACTACGGCGACCTCACCGATTCGTCCAACCTCACGCGCATCCTGGCGCAGGTGCGGCCCGACGAGGTCTACAACCTGGGCGCGCAGAGCCACGTGGCGGTGAGCTTCGAGGCGCCCGAGTACACCGCCGACGTCGACGCGATCGGCGCGCTGCGGCTGCTCGAGGCGATCCGCTTCCTCGGCCTCGAGAAGACCACGCGCTACTACCAGGCCAGCACCAGCGAGCTGTACGGCCTGGTGCAGGAGACGCCGCAGAAGGAGACGACGCCCTTTCACCCGCGCAGCCCGTACGCGGTGGCCAAGCTGTACGCGTACTGGATCACCGTCAACTACCGCGAGGCCTACGGCATCTACGCCTGCAACGGCATCCTGTTCAACCACGAGAGCCCGCGCCGCGGCGAGACCTTCGTCACACGCAAGATCACGCGCGGGCTGGCCCACATCGCGCAGGGCCTCGAGAAGTGCCTGTACCTGGGCAACCTCGACAGCCTGCGCGACTGGGGCCACGCCAAGGACTACGTGCGCATGCAGTGGCTGATGCTGCAGCAAGGTGCGCCCGAGGACTTCGTCATCGCCACCGGCGTGCAGTACTCGGTGCGCGAGTTCGTGCGCTGGGCGGCGGCCGAGCTGGGCCTCACGCTGCGCTTCGAGGGCCGGGGCGTGGACGAGCGGGCGTTCGTCGCCGCGGTGAGCGGCGACAAGGCGCCGGCAGTGAAGCCCGGTGACTGCATCGTCGCCGTCGATCCGCGCTACTTCCGCCCGGCCGAAGTCGAGACGCTGCTGGGCGACCCTTCCCGGGCCCGGGCCCGGCTCGGCTGGGTGCCCGAGATCACGGCGCAGCAGATGTGCGCCGAGATGGTTGCCGCCGACCTCGAGGTCGCGCGGCGCCACGCGCTGCTCGAGGCGCACGGGCACGTCGTGGCCATGGCGCGCGAGAGCGCGCAATGAACGCCGCTGCCGAAGGCGCCATCTACGTCGCCGGCCACCGCGGCATGGTGGGCTCGGCGATCGTGCGCCGGCTGCAGGCGCTGGGGCTGGGGCCGATCGTGAGCGCCACGCACGCCGAGCTCGACCTGGCCGACCCGGCGGCGGTGCGCGACTTCTTCGCGCGCCAGCGCATCGCGCAGGTGGTGCTGGCGGCGGCCAGGGTGGGCGGCATCCACGCCAACGACACCTACCCGGCCGACTTCATCCACGACAACCTGATGATCGAGTGCAACGTCGTGCAGGCCGCGCACCGGGCCGGCGTGCAGCGGCTGCTGTTTCTCGGCTCGTCGTGCATCTACCCGCGCCTGGCGCCGCAGCCGATGCGCGAGGAGGCGCTGCTCGGCGGGCCGCTCGAGCCCACCAACGAGCCGTATGCGGTGGCCAAGATCGCCGGCATCAAGCTGTGCGAGAGCTTCAACCGCCAGCACGGGCGCGACTACCGCAGCGTGATGCCCACCAACCTGTACGGCCCGGGCGACAACTTCCACCCCCAGGACTCGCACGTCGTCCCGGCGCTGCTGAGGCGTTTTCACGAGGCGGTGCAGGCGGGCGCGCCCGAGGTCGTGATCTGGGGCAGCGGCGCGCCGCGGCGCGAGTTCCTGCACGTCGACGACATGGCCGCGGCCTGCGTGCACGTGATGCAGCTGCCGCCCGAGGTGTACCGGCAGCACACGCAGCCGATGCTCAGCCACATCAACGTCGGCACGGGGGTGGATTGCACGATCCGCGAGCTCGCCGAGACCGTCGCGCGCGTCACCGGTTTCGGCGGGCGGCTGGCGTGGGACGCGAGCAAGCCCGACGGCACGCCGCGCAAGCTGCTGGACGTCTCGCGCCTCACCGCGCTCGGCTGGCGCGCGACGATCGGGCTCGAGGACGGCCTGCGCGACGCGTATCGGTGGTTTCTGGCGCATCGGACGCAGGCGCGGCGCTAGCGGCGCGCCTGCGCCGGCGCGGCTTGTGGCGCGGCTCGTGGCGCGGCCCGTGCGGCGTGATGCGGAATCGCATGCCCCGTAACCGGGCATGATGGCGGGCGCGCCCGACCCGCCCTGGGGCTGGCGCGCGCAGGGGCCCGCTTTGGGCTCGCTCCCCGAAGCGGAGAAATGGAGGCGTGCCATGACCGGCAGCATCGGACCGCTCGTCGCAGCCGACGAGTTCTTCAACCACCAGATCGTCGACACGCATGCCAGCGTGCTGCAGACCGACCATGCGTGGACCGAGAAGGTCTGCGGCATGGCGTGCGCGCGCGACGGCTCGATGTCGGTGAACTTCGGTTTCGGCAAGTACGTCAACCGCAACGTCGTCGACGGCTACGGCGGCGCGAGCCGCGGCGTGCAGCAGTGGAGCGTGCGCGCCAGCCGCGCGCTCGATGCCGACCCCGATCGCATCGACGTCGGGCCGCTGCGCTACGAGGTCGTCGAGCCGCTGCGCCGCGTGCGCATCGCGCTCGAGCGCAACGCGACGCAGCCGCTGGCCTACGAGCTCGAGCTCGAGGGCCGCGTGCCCTGTGCGCTCGAGGAACGCGAGGACCGGCGCACGCTCACCGGCTACCGGCGCAGCGCCGACCAGCTGCGCTACCACCAGGTCGGTGTGGCGCGCGGCTGGGTCGAGCTCGAAGGACGGCGCATCGACGTGACGCCCCAGGGCTGGGTCATGACGCGCGATCACTCGTGGGGCGTGCGCCCGGCCGTCGGCGCGCCGCTGGCCGACCTGCAGCCCGATCCGATGGATGCCCAGGCGCCGCGCGTGCTCGCGGTCTGGAACCCGGTGCTCTTCAGCACGGCGACCGGCGACGACTACGCCTTCATGCAGTACTACCTCGTCTACGCCGGCGACGGCTGGCGGCACGAGAAGGTGCAGGGCGGCTTCGAGTTCGCCGATGGCCGGCGCGAGCCGCTGGCGCGCATCGAGCCGCGGCTGCGCTTCGACGCGCGCAACAAGCGGCTGCTGGGCGGCGAGTTCGCGCTCGCGATGGCCGACGGCAGCGCGCGCAGCCTGGCGGTGCGCGTGCTCGGCGACACGGGCTTCCATCTCGGCGCGGGCCTGTATCACGGCTTCGACGGCAGGTACCACGGCCAGTGGCGCGGGCGCCTCGCGGTCGACGGCGAGCATTTCGCCGATTGCTCGACGCCCGAGGCGGTGGCGCGGCTCAACCAGTTCCGCGACTGCCTCGTCGAGCTGCGCGACAGCGCCACCGGCGCCACGGGCATCGGAAACTGCCAGACCTGGGTGCAGGGGCGCTGGCCGGAACTGGGGCTGCCTGACGGCTGATGACCTGTGCCGCGAAGGCCGGTCCACCGGGCGTCGACGCAGGCGCCGCTGCGCCGTCGGCCGCGCGAGCTGACCGGCGAGCGCTAGCGCGGGCCGGGGCCGGGTGCAGCCCGGCCCCGGGGCGTGCTCAGTAGTGCACGCCCTTGAGCAGCGCGGCCATCGCCACCTGCTCGCTGGTCGGCTCGGACGGGGCCTCGAGCGCCGCGGGCTTCTTGTCCTTGGCCTCGTGCGGATCCTCGAACATGCGGAACGTCGAGTTCATCGCCACCGCATAGGTGTTGGGCGAGATCACGTTCCAGATCTGCTGGAAGCGGCCCATGTCGCTCATGATGCGGCTGCGCTTGTGCACGATCGCGTCGACCACCATCTCGGCCGCCTCCTCGGGGGTGAGGGTGGGCGCGTAGTCGTAGGCCTTGGTCGGGCCGATCATCGGCGTGCGCACCAGCGGCATGTTGATGTTGGTGAAGTGGATCTTGCGGTCCACGAACTCGGTCTCGGCCACGCGCGTGAAGCCCTCGAGCGCCGACTTGGACGCGATGTAGGCCGAGAAGCGCGGCGGCGGGCCGACCACGCCCATCGACGAGATGTTGATGATGTGCCCGGACTTGCGCTCGCTCATGCCCGGCAGCACGCGCAGCGTCAGGCGCAGCGGCGAATAGAAGTTGATCTGCATCGTGCGCTCGTAGTCGTGGAAGCGCTCGTATGCGAACTCGACGGCGCGGCGGATCGAGCGCCCGGCGTTGTTGATCAGGATGTCGATCGCGCCGTGGTCGGCCATGACCTGGTCGATGAAGCGGTCGCAGGCCGGCATGTCGGCCAGGTCGGCCTGGTAGATGTGGCAGATGCCGCCTTCGGCCTGCAGCGCCTTCTGTGCCTCCTCGAGCTTTTCCAGCGTGCGCCCGCAGATCACGATGCGTGCGCCGGCGCGTGCCAGCCGATGTGCCGCGGCCAGCCCGATGCCGGTGCCGCCGCCGGTGATGATCACCAGCTTGCCGCGCACGTTGCCTTCGAGCGAGTTGTCGACGAACAGCGCCGGGTCGAGGTTCGTCTCCCAGTAGTACCAGAGGCGGTGCGCGTAGCTCGGCAGCTTGGGGCACTCGATGCCGCTGCCCTTGAGCGCCTTGCGCGTCATGCGCGACTCGAAGCGCGTGTTCCAGTTCAGCAGGCCGGCCGCGCCGGGCGGCACGCCGAGGCTGTGCATGATGGAGGCGCCCACGCGCTTGATCGGCGGCAGCTTGCCCAGCATCGTCGTCAGGCCCGCCGGCATGAACGAGAAGACCTTCGAATCCAGCCGGACCGTGAAGCGCGGCGCGTGCGCGGCATCGGCGAAGATGTTGAGCAGTTCGCCGCCGCTGTAGTGCTCGGGGTCGACGAGGTGGAAGCACTCGCCGTCCTGGCCCGGCAGGTGCGCGAGGTAGTCCATCGCGTCGACCACGTAGTCGACCGGCACGACGTTGAAGCGGCCGAGCTCGAGGCCGATCAGCGGGAACCACGGCGGCAGCAGCCGGCGGATCTTCTTGAGCAGCGTGAAGCCGTAGTAGGGGCCGTCGATCTTGTCGATCTCGCCGCTTTGCGAGTGGCCGACCACCGACGAGGGGCGGTAGATGCGCCACGGCACCTGGCAGTCCTTGCGCACGACGACCTCGGCGTCGTGCTTGGTCTTGAAGTACGGGATGTCGGAGCCGGCGGCTTCGTCGAACATGTCCTCGCTGAAGGCGCCGTCGTACATGCCGGCGACCGCGGTCGAGCTGACGTGGTGGAAGCACCCCGCGCCGAGCGCCTCGGCCGCGCGCACCGCGTTGCGCGTGCCCTCGACGTTGGCCACCTGCTGCACCTCGGCATTGGCGCCGACGTCGTAGATCGCGGCGACGTGGTAGAAGTGCTTGACCTTGCCCTTCAACTCCTGCAGCGCCGCGTCGGACAGGCCGAGCCGCGGCTGTGCCAGGTCGCCGCTCACCGCGCGCAGCCGCTCGCCCGCGGCCGCGTAGCGGCTGCGAAGCTGCTCGAAGCGGGCCTGCGAGCCCGGGCGCACCAGCACGTGCACCGTCTCACCGCGGTCGAGCAACTTACCGACTAGGAAACGGCCGATAAAGCCGGTGCCGCCGGTGACGAAAGTGTCCATGGGCATGTCTCCGAAGAATGTTTTGGGGCTATGGGTCGCGCGCGCGACGATAAACCATAGACACGCGCGGCGTGGTGCAAATCATTCAAGCGGACTAGCAGCGCGCCGGGGCTCGCGGCGACGCGCATCGGGGCGCGACTCTTCGACCTGCGGCACGCTGGCGCGCGTGTGTCGGCGCCGCGGGTTGCGACGGCATCCGCCCGCGCTTGCGCGCGCGACAAGGTTCATTATGTAAACCCGCAGGAATGGATTGCGGCCGTCAGGGCACCGCAGCGCGGCGCTGCGCACCGCACCCGGCCGCGTCTGCCGCGGCCGGGGCTCCGACGTCTTCAGATCGCGGCCTGGACGAGCTCGGCGACCGCGTTCGGATCGGTGACCGGACGCGGATTCGAGCCGCAGTTCAGGTCGCTCATCGTGCCGGCGATGATCTCGCCGATGCGTGCCAGCACGGCGTTGCGCTCCAGGCCGGTGTCGGTCAGGTGCATCGGCGCGCCGACCTGCTTCATCAGCGCCTCGACCGCAGCGGTTGCAGCGTCGGCCGCCTCCAGGTCGCTCATGCCGCGCGTGTCGACGCCCAGCGCCACCGCCACCTGCGCGAGCTGCTTGGAGGCGTGCTCGCGGTTGAACCGCATCGCCTGCAGCAGGCCGATGCCGCAGCCGGTGCCGTGGTGCACGCCGAACAGCGTGCCGACCGTATGCGCGAACGAGTGCGCCACGCCCAGACCCGGGCCGAGCGTGATGCCGGCCAGCGTCGCCGCCACGAGCATGCCCTGGCGCGCCACGATGTCCTTGCCGTCGGCCACCACGCGCGGCAGATGCTCGGCCACCATGCGCACCGCGTGCAGGCCGACGGCGGTCGTGACCGGGTTGGCCGCCGGCGTCACCAGGCCTTCGATGGCGTGCGTGAGCGCGTCCATCCCGGTGCCGACGGTGACGGACCTGGGCAGCCCGGTGACCAGCGTCGGATCGAGGATGGCCACGTGCGGGATCAGCCGCGCATCGGCGAGGAAGAACTTCTTGTGCAGCTGGCTGTTGGTGATCACCGCACCCAGCGTGACCTCGCTGCCGGTGCCGTGCGTCGTCGGCACGACGATGTGCGGCAGCAGCGGCCTGTCCAGCCGCATCAGGCCCATGTTCTCGATCGCCGAGCCGCCGTTGGTCAGCGCCACCACCGTCAGCTTCGCGCAGTCGATCGAGCTGCCGCCGCCCAGGCTGACCACGGCGTCGGCGCCGACCGAGCGGCAGTAGTCGATCGCCTCCTGGCTGCACTCGTAGTTCGGGTCGGGGACGACGCCGTCGAACACGCCGGCGATGCGGTCGGCGCCCGCGCGCTGCACGAGATCGACGATGCCGGCCGCGCGCAGCCCCTTGTCGGTGACGATGACGGCGCGCCGCGCGCCGGCCAGCCGCAGTTCGTTGTGCAGATTGGCAATCGACTTCGGCCCCACCACCAGCTTGGTCGGCTGGTAGAACGTGAACGCCGTCTTCTGCGGAAACGGCAGGATCGAGTTGAACGTGCTGCGGTTGGGCGTGCCCTCGTTCGACGTGTAGATGACCTTGGTCTGCGTGTAGGCCCTGAGCCCTTCGTCGCCGAACTCGCGGCCGACGCCGCTGCTCTTGATGCCGCCGAAGGGCAGGAAGTCCGACAGCACCGCGACCTCGTTGATCCACATCGTGCCGGTGCGCACTCGCTCGGCCACGCGGCGCGCGCGCGCCGCGTCGCGCGACCACACGGCGCCGGCCAGGCCGTACTCGCTGTCGTTGGCCATCGCGATCGCCTCGTCGTCGCTGCCGAACGGCAGCACGACCAGCACGGGGCCGAAGATCTCCTCGCGCGCGATGCGCATGCTGTTCTTGACGTCGACGAACACCGTGGGCTCGAAGTAGCAGCCGGCGTCGAAGCCCGGCACCTTCAGGCGCTGTCCGCCGCACAGCACGCGCGCACCCTCGGCCTTGCCGATGTCGACGTACTTCTGCACCGTCTCGAGCTGCTTGGCGCTGGCCAGCGGCCCGATCTTCGTGCCCGGCATCATCTGGTAGCCGACCACGAGATCCTTCATGCGCCGCTCCAGGCGCTGCAGGAACTCGTCGTAGATGGCGCGCGCCACCAGCACGCGCGAGCCGGCGACGCAGACCTGGCCGCCGTTCTGGAAGCCGCCGGTGACGGCGCCGTCGACCGCGATGTCGAGGTCGGCGTCTTCGAGCACGATGCTCGCCGACTTGCCACCGAGCTCGAGCGACAGCTGCTTGAGCGTCGCGCCGGCGCGCGACATGATGTGCTTGCCGACCTCGCTGCTGCCGGTGAGCGAGACCTTGTCGACCTTCGGGTGCAGGCACAGCGCCTCGCCCATCGACGCGCCGGGGCCGGTGACGACGTTGACGACGCCCTTCGGGAAGCCCGCCTGGTCGGCCAGGCCGGCCATGATGAGTGCCGACAGCGGCGTCGTCGACGCGGGCTTGAGCACGATCGTGTTGCCCATCGCGAGCGCGTGCGCGAGCTTCCACGGCGCCATCATGTACGGCGCATTCCAGGGCGCGATCGCGGCGCACACGCCGATCGGCTCGCGGCGCAGCACGTTGCCGCCGAAGGCGTAGATGTTGCCCGAGAACGGGACTTCCTCTTCCCAGACGAAGCGGTTGGCGGCGTACCAGGCGATGTTGCGCATCGTGTTGGCCGCCACCCACAGCCCGCCGCCGACCCACGACGGCGTGCCGCCCATGCTGCGGCTGTCGGCCATCGTGATCTGGCCCGATGCGGCCTCGACCAGGTCGGCGAAGCGGATGATGATCTGCGCGCGCTCGGACGGCGACTTCTCGCTCCAGACGCCCGAATCGAAGGCCGCGCGCGCGGCCGCGACGGCGGCTTCGACGTCGCGTTCGTCGCCGCAGGGCACGGTGGCGAAGGTCTCGCCGCTGCCCGGGTCGATCACCGGCATCGTCTTGCCGCCGATGGCATCGACCGACTCGCCGTTGATGTACATCTTGTACGCATCCATGCCGCACCGCTCCTGGGTCTAGTCAATAGTGAACAGAACATCGTCCGTGCCGTCGCTGCGGCCGGCATCGTCTGGAAGGACTAGCGCGCGCCACGCATTGATCGGCGGCATGCGGGCGCGCATCGACGATGCCGGCGCGCAGATTCGCCCGGATTCTTAGTCCGATCAGACGATGGTCCCGCCCCGGGGCGATGTGAGCATCCCGCCCGACAGCGGCCGAAGGTGCGGGGGTTTCGTCCGCCCGATCGCCTCGGGCGCGCCATCGGCGGCGGCGGCCCGGCCGGCAGGCCGGTTGCCGGCGGTGCCCCCGGTGCCGGCGGCGCCTCGGTGTGGCGACGCGCGGCGACCCCGCGCCCGTGCACTCGTCGCGCAGGCGCGCCGAGCGGGCCCCTTGCGGCATGGAAACGACCTTGGAACAGACATTCGATCTCATCGTCGTCGGCTCGGGCGCAGGTGCGCTGATGGGCGCGATCCGCGCCCATGATCTGGGGCTCGAGCCGCTCGTGGTCGAGAAGACGCCGCTGGTGGGCGGCACGTCGGCAACGTCGGGCGGCGGCGTCTGGATCCCCTGCAACCACGACCTGGCACGCCTGGGCGTGAGCGACAGCGTCGACGCGGCCTACGAGTACGTCAAGACCTGTGCCCAGGGCCTGGCCAGCGACGAGCGCGTGCTCGCCTATGTCGAGACGGCCGCCACGATGGGGCGCTACCTCGAAGACATCGGCGTGCGCCTGCGTGCGATCCCCAAGTACTCCGACTATTACCCCGGGCTCGCCGGGGCGGTGCCGGGCGGACGCACGATGGACCCGGTGGACTTCAATGCGCGAAAGCTCGGGCTCGAGGGCCTGCGCAGCCTGCGCCCGACCAACCCGGGGCAGCTGATCTTCGGGCGCATCCAGATGAACGCCGCCCACGTGCGGGTCATCCTGGCGCGCGAGCGCAAGGCCAAGCCGCTGCTGGCCTGGATCATGCTGCGCTATTTCCTCGACTACCCGTGGCGCCGCAAGACGCGGCGCGACCGCCGCATGACCGGCGGCCAGGCCCTGATGGGGGGCCTGTTCCACGCGCTGCGCGTGCGCGGCATCCCGTACTGGCTGGGCACGCCGATGAAGTCGCTCGTGGTCGAGGCGGGGCGCGTCGTCGGCGTCGTCGTCGAGCGCGACGGGCAGCCGGTGGAACTGCGCGCGCGCAAGGGCGTGCTGCTGGCCGCAGGCGGCTTCGAGCGCAACCAGGCCATGCGCGATCGCTACCTGCCGCACCCGAGCGACCAGACCTGGAGCGCCACGCCGCCGGAGTGCAACACGGGCGATGCCATCGTCGCCGGCGCCGAGGTCGGCGCGGCCCTGCACCTGATGGAGCACAGCTGGGGCGCGCCGACGCTCGCCGTGCCCAAGGAGGACCGCCAGCGCGCCATGTTCGTCGAGCGCTCGCTGCCCGGCTGCCTGGTCGTCAACACGCGCGGCGAGCGCTTCGTCGACGAGTCGTGCCCGTACCTCGAGTTCCAGAAGGCGATGTACGCCGAGCACGAGCGCACCGGTGCGGCCATCCCGGCGTGGATCGTGTTCGATGCCGAGTTCCGCCGCAAGTACCCCATCGGCCCGCTGGCGCCCGGCGAGGCGATCCCCGACGAACGCCTGCGAAAGAGCTGGCTCGCCAGCGTGTACTGGAAGGATGCGTCGATCGAGGGCCTGGCGGCGCAGATCGGCGTCGACGCGGCCGGGCTCGCCGCCAGCGTCGCGCGCATGAACGAATACGCGCGCACCGGCATCGACGCGCAGTTCGGCCGCGGCGGCAATGTCTTCGACCGCTATTACGGCGACGTCAACATCAAGCCCAACCCGAACCTGGCGCCGATCGCCAGGCCGCCCTTCTACGCGATCCGGCTGTGGCCGGGCGACATCGGCACCAAGGGCGGGCTGCTGACCGACCTCGATGCCCGCGTGCTCGACGCCGCGGGCCGGCCGATCCCGGGCCTGTACTGCACCGGCAACAACTCGGCCTCGGTGATGGGGCCGTCGTATGCCGCCGCCGGCTCGACGATCGGCCCGGCGATGGTCTTCGCCTACCGCGCGGCGGCCGCCATGGCGGGGCAGCCGATCGCGCTGCAGCGCGCCGATCTGCTCGATCCTCGTTCATCATGCGCAGCCGCAGCCGCAACGGCAGCCACAACCGCACCCGAACGCGAACGCGAACGCGAACCCGCACCTGCGGCACAACCAGGAGCCTGAGACCATGAGCACTTCTGCGAGCCCGCGCCAGGCGGGCAAGGTGGCCCTCGTCACCGGCGGCGCCAGCGGCGTCGGCAAGGCGACCGCGCTGCTGCTGGCCAGCGAAGGCGCCAGCGTCGTCCTCACCGACGTCAACGAGGAAGGCGGGCGCGCGGTCGCGGCGGCGATCGGCAGCCAGGCGCTGTTCGTGCGCCACGACGTCGCGAGCGAGGAAGACTGGGCGGCCGTGCTCGCGCAGGCCCGCGAGCGCTTCGGCGCCCTCGACGTGCTGGTCAACAACGCCGGCATCCTGGCGCCGGGCGACATCGAGTCGCAGACGCTCGACAGCTGGCACCGGCTGCTGCGCGTCAACGCCGATTCGGTGTTCCTCGGCACGCAGGCCGGCGTGAAGGCGATGAAGGAGCGCGGCGGCTCGATCGTCAACGTGGCGTCGGTCTCGAGCTGGATGCCGATCGACGGCTACTGCGGCTACGCCGCTTCCAAGGCCGCCGTGGCCGCCGTGACGCGCAGTGCCGCGCTGCACTGCCGCAAGCGCGGCTATGCGGTGCGCGTGAACTCGGTGCACCCGGACGGCATCTGGACGCCGATGATGGAAGAAAGCACGCGCGCGATCGCGCCCGGCGTGCGCGCCGAGCACGTGCTGTTCGATCCCAAGCGCAACCCCAAGGGCCGCGCCTGCCGGCCCGAGGAGGTTGCCGCGACGATCGCGTTCCTGGCCAGCGACGACGCGCGCGCCATCAGCGGCGCCGAACTGCGCGTGGACAACGCCATCCTCGGGATGGGCCTGTAACCCGGCGACGCACTTGTCGCGGGCCCGCCCCGGCCCGCGCCGGCACCGGCCAGCGAAGAAGACATGAACACGACGAGCCCCCCTGCCACCTTGCCGCAGGTCCTGCGCCAGGCGGCACGACACCACGGCGAGCGAGCGGCCATCGTCGACGGCGCGCTCACGCTGAGCTATGCCGCGCTGGTGGCGCAGGCCGAACGCGTCGCGCGCGGCCTCGTCGCCTGGGGCGTGCGGGCGGGCGAGCGCATCGCGATCTGGGCGCCGAACCGCGCCGAATGGATCGTCGCCGCCTGCGGCGCGCACATGGCCGGCGCGGTGCTGGTGCCGATCAACACGCGCATGAAGGGCCCCGAGGCGGCCGACATCCTCGGGCGCAGCGGCGCACGGGTGCTGTTTTGCATCGGCGAGTTTCTCGACCAGTACTTTCCGGCGCTGCTCGACGGCCTGGAGCTGCCCGCGCTGGAGCACATCGTCGTCATCGGCGCGCTCGCGCCGCGCGCGGCGCGCGAGATCGACTGGACGGCCTTCCAGCGCGTGGGCGACGCGGTGGACGCGGCGCGCGTCGCCGAGCGCGAGGCCGCTCTGCGCAGCGACTCGACCGCGGACCTGATGTTCACGAGCGGCACCACCGGCCGGCCCAAGGGCGTGATGTCCGGCCACGGCCCGACGATCCGCGCCTTCGGCGAATGGGCGCGCGTCGTGGGCCTGGGCGAAGGCGACCGCTATCTCGTCGTCAACCCGTTCTTCCACTCGTTCGGCTACAAGGCCGGCTGGGTGGCGGCGTTCCTGCAGGGCGCGACCGTCTACCCGATGCCGGTGTTCGACGCCGGCGAGGTGCTGGCGCGCATCCAGGCCGAACGCATCACCTTCCTTCCCGGGCCGCCGACGCTGTTCCTGTCGATGCTCGCGCATCCGCGACTGAAGGAGTTCGATCTCTCGTCGCTGCGTTCTTCGGTCACGGGTGCGGCGAGCGTGCCGCCGGTGCTGATCGAGCGCATGCGCAGCGAACTGGGCTTTCGCAACGTGACCACCGCGTACGGCCTGACCGAGTGCGGTGGCTGCGCCACCGTGTGCGACCCCACCGAGAGCGCCCAGACCATCGCCACCACCTGCGGCAAGGCGCTGCCCGGCACCGAGATGCGCTGCGCCGACGCCGCGGGCCGCACCGTGCCTGCGGGCGAGCCCGGCGAGGTGCTGCTGCGCGGCTACCACGTCATGCAGGGCTACTTCGACGACGAAGCCGCCACGCGCGAGGCGATCGACGCCGACGGCTGGCTGCACACCGGCGACGTCGGCGTCATCGACGAGCGCGGCTACCTGCGCATCACCGACCGCCTGAAGGACATGTACATCTCGGGCGGGTTCAACTGCTACCCGGCCGAGATCGAGCGCCTGATGGCGCCGCACCCGGCGATTGCGCAGGCGGCGGTGATCGGCGTGCCCGACGAGCGCATGGGCGAAGTCGGCTGCGCCTACGTGATCCTCAAGCCCGGCGCGACGCTCGGCGAGGCCGATGGCATCGCCTGGTGCCGCACGCAGATGGCGAACTACAAGGTGCCGCGCCACATGCGCTTCGTCGACACGCTGCCCGTCAACGCGTCGAACAAGGTCGACAAGAAGCTGCTGCGCGCGCAGTGGACCCACGCCGAGGCGAGCGCCTCCTGACGCCGGGCCGCATCGATGGCGACGTCAGCGCGCAAGACGCCCAGCGCCGCGGCACGACAGCAGCCGGCGGCCCCGGCGCGCAAGGCGGCCCGCAAGACGCCTGCCACGCCGCCGCGCAAGATGCCGGCGGCGGCGCACCAGGGGCCGGCGGCGGCACCGCCCAAGGGGCCCGCGGCCCCGGTGCGCAAGGCGCCCGCGGCGAGCGCGCGCGAGCCGGGCA
>JAFECX010000137.1 GCA_018241895.1 Pseudomonadota bacterium | reverse complement strand
CTCGGCGGCTGCGCCAGCGCACCGCCGGCTGCGCCGGGCGCCGCGGCCGATGCAGGCGCGAGCGCGGCGCCGCTCATGGGCACGAATCCGGCCGACCCCTGGGAGGCCTGGAACCGCAAGGTCTTCGCCTTCAACGACGCACTGGACGACGCGGTCTTGAGGCCCGTGGCGCAAACCTACCGCGACGCCGTGCCACAGCTCGTACGCACCGGCATCGACAACGTGCTGGGCAACATCGGCGACGCCTGGTCGATGGTCAACCACCTGCTGCAGGGCAAGCTGCAGACGGGCGTGGAAATGGGCATCCGCTTCGTCACCAACACCGTCTTCGGCTTGGGCGGCGTGCTCGATCCGGCCACCGAGATGCGGCTGCCGCGCCGGGCACAGGATTTCGGCATCACGCTGGGGCACTGGGGGGTCGGCCCGGGGCCGTACGTGGTGCTGCCGCTGTTCGGCCCGCGCACGGTGCGCGACACCTTCGGCCTGGCCACCGACAGCCTGTTCGACCCGGCCCGGCTGCCCGAGACGACGACGGGCCGGTGGTCGGTGCTGGCGCTCGAAGTCGTCAACACGCGCGCCAACCTGCTGGCAACGACGCAGCTGCTCGCCGAGGCGGCACTGGACCGCTACAGCTTCGCGCGCGACGCCTACCTGGCGCGCCGCCTGGACGCGGTCCACGACGGCGCGCCGCCGATGGAACAATTCGACGACGGCCCGGACGAACCGCAAACGCCGGCGGCACCACCCGCCGCGCCCGCATCGGCGCCACCCCGGCCGTGAACCGCCGGCGCGTGCCGCGCGTTATAGGCTCGGCGGCGGCCGCCAGCCGCCGAGCCCATCGCAGGAAAGGAACCCCGTGCTGAAAGCCCTTGCCACCGCCCTCACCTCCCTGGTGCTCGCGTTCGTCGCCGCGGCGCCCGCGCGCGCCGACGTGGCGCCGGAGGCGCTCGTCAAGCAGATCTCCGACGAGGTGCTGCAGGCGGCGAAGACCGACAAGGCCATCCAGGCAGGCGACATCACGAAGATCATCGAACTCGTCGACGCCAAGGTCATGCCGAGCGTGAACTTCCTGGTCATGACGCGCTCGGCGGTCGGTCCGCAATGGCGCGCAGCGACGCCCGAGCAGCGGACCCAGCTGCAAGGCGAGTTCAAGACCCTGCTCGTGCGCGTGTACTCGGGCGCACTCACGCAGCTCAAGGACCAGACGGTCCAGGTGACGAAGACGCTGCCGGTGCAGGGCAGCACGCAGGTCATCGTGCAGAGCGAGGTGCGCGGCTCGGGCGAGCCGATCAAGCTCGACTATCGCCTCGACAAGTTCGACGGCGCGTGGAAGATCATCGACGTCAACGTCGGCGGCATCTGGCTCGTGCAGAGCTACCGCTCGCAGTTCGGCCAGGTGCTGGCCAGCGGCGGCATCGAGGCCCTGATCAATCGCCTGGCCGAGCAGAACAAGGCCAACAGCGCCAAGAGCTGATCCGCGCGCCGCGCCGCCCGCTGTCCGCCGTCGAGCATCCGCCATGCAGCTGCCCGCCACCGCCACGCTGCACGAGGCCAGCGCGCTCGTGCACGACGTCGAGCGCGCCCTCGCCGAAGCCGCCCCCGGCGCCGCGCTCGAGATCGACGCCGCCGCGCTGGCGAGCTTCGACACCTCGGTGCTCGCGCTGCTGCTTCAGGCAAGACGGCTGGCGCAGGCCGCCGGGCGTGGTTTTGCGGTGCGCGGCGCGCCGACCAAGCTCGTGCAGCTGGCACGCCTGTACGGGGTCGACACGCTGGTCGGGCTGGCACGGCCGGCGGGCGGGTAGCGCGAGCGCCGGGCGGCGGCACCTCGCGGCCCCCGTGGCGCGGGTGCGCGCGAGCGCACCCGGCCAGGCCGGCTGCGCGCCGGGCACGCTCCTAGCCGACGTCGACGCCGAAGTCGGGGTCGAAGCGCGCGTTCTCGGGCACGCCGGCGCGCGCATAGCCGCGCGCGTTGCACACGACGCGCATGCCGTTGACGCGGTAGTCGAAGCTGTCGTGCGTGTGACCGTGGATCCACAGCACGGCGCTGCCCGGGCGCATCAGCCGCTCGGCATCGGAGACGAAGCAGGCGTTGAGCAGCGAATCGGCGAAGCGCGGGTGGATGCTGCGCCGCGACGGGGCATGATGGGTGACGACCACCGTCGGCCCGTCGTGGCGCTGCGCCAGCCGCTCCTCGAGCCAGGCGGCGTGGCGACGAAACAGCGCCGCCGAATGGTCGGGCGTGAAGATTTCGTCCGACCCTTCTTGCACGCGGATGCGGCTGAAGTCGCGCACCAGCCGCACCGCTTCGGCCTTCGACGCGGCGCGGCGTTCGGCGTCGTCGAAGAGCTCGAAATCGCTCCACAACGTGGCACCGAGGAAGCGCACGCCGCCCAGCACGAGTTCGGTCTCGTCGAGCAGATGGACCTGCGTGCCGCGGCACAAGCGGCGCAACTGGTCGACGACGCCGTCCAGGCTGCCGCCGTAGAACTCGTGGTTGCCGGGCAGCAGCAGCACGGGTTTGTCGAAGCGCAGCGCGAAGGCCACGGCTTCACGCGGGCGCGAGACGTCGCCGGCAAGCACGACGACATCGGCATCGTTGATCGGATGCTCCATGGCGCCGAAGCCCAGGTGCAGGTCGGACAGGATGTTCAGCTTCATCGAGCGATCCTCGGCGCGCGCCGGCCGCAGGCCGCGTGCTTCTGTATCACAACGCGCACGTCGGGGCTGGCGACGTGGGCATCGCGTCGCAGCACGCAATGCGGTCGAATCGCACGGCGGCACGAAGCCTTGGGACGGCGACGCCTGGCACCGGCCGGCCGCAAGCCGGCGCCACGACACGGGCAGCCACGGCGGCACACGGGGTGCCGGACAGCGAGCGAGGGCAAGATCCCATGACCGACTGCGTACCCGGCAGCGCTCGCCCAGGCGGTGCGGCGATCGACGCAGACCTGTGCGAGCGCATCGTCGCCCAGAGCACCGAAGCGATCGTGTACGCCGACCGCGATGGCCTGATCCGGGTCTGGAGCCCGGGCGCCGCAGCCCTGTTCGGCTTCGACGCCAGCGAGGCGCTGGGCCGCAGCCTGGACATCATCATCCCCGAGCACCTGCGCGCGGCGCACTGGGCGGCGTTCCACCGCGCGATCGCCGCCGGCCGCACGCGCCACGGCGGGCAGATCCGCACGACACGTGCCGTGCACCGCAACGGCGACAAGCTGTACGTGGACATGAGCTTCGGCATCGTGCTCGGCGCCGATGGCCGGGCGATCGGCTCGACGGCGATCGCGCGCGACGCGTCGGCCCGACGCGCGCTCGAGCAGGCGCTGCGTGAGGCTCGCGCGGCGCACGGCCGCGAAGCCGCTCAGCGCTGATAGGCCCCCGGCGACCAGCGCTGGCGGTCGGTCGAGATTTCGCGCGTGCCCAGCGGCCACTCGAACTCGGCGCGTGGCGCGAGGTCGCGCCCGCGGATGTGGCGCGGATCGACGCCGCGGCCGCGCAGCCACGAATCGGGAGGCAGTTCGAAGGCCATCGTCGTCACGTCGCGCAGCATGCCGAGCGTCGCCGGCCAGTTGCCCTCGAAATACCCGGCCACGCCGAGCCAGAAGATGCCGCTGCCGACGACGAGGTTGTTGACGAGAAGCGGCTCGTCGGCCATCGGCACCAGGTCGCGCCAGACGCGCAGGAACCAGCCTGGCGTCCAGCCCTCGCTGATGAGCGTGTTGTGCGCCAGCACGAGCTCGTTGCGATCCCACACCGCGCCTTCCTCCCCGTAGCTGATCAGCACCGGGTTCTGCGTGCTCGGGCTCTGGCCGACGACGTTGCCGATGATCGTGGCCACGCCGCCGTTGGGCAGGTCGATCTCGTAGCTGGCGCTGCCTTCGCCGGTGTCGCGGATCATGTTGTAGGTGATGACGCTTTCGCGCGCGCGCGACTTGACGAGGTGGCCCTCGTAGCCGCGGTGAAAGCGGCTGCCCACGATCGTGACCTTGCCGATGCGCCCGACGTACAGCAGGTGCGGCAGCGAACCCTCGATGTGCGGCGCGCGGCCGAACTCGCTGTCGCGGATCTCGAGTTCGGCGGCACCGTCGTTCGCGGTCAGCAGGCCGATCTCGTTGTCGAGGAACGCACAGCCGCGCACCCGCAGATGGCCCTTCTCGAAGCGGATGCCGGCGCCGTTCTGGTCGGTGACGCGCACGCCGCGGAACTCGAGGTTCTCGATCGTGATGTCGCCGTCCTGGACGACGAAGATCGCCTTGCCCTCGGCGGCCTTGCCGTCGGCGACGAACACCGGGCGCTCGCCGACGCCGCGGATCGTGAGCCTGCGCTGCGTGATCACCGCCACGACGCCGCGGTACTCGCCCGGCAGCACCTCGATGACGTCGCCCTCGCGCGCACGCGCCAGCGTCTGGGCAAAGGCCGCCGGCTGCCCGGACGGACCGACGATCAGCGTGTCGGCCTGCGCCGCCTCGCCGATCACGAGCCACAGCAGCGCCAGCAGCACGCTGCGCCACGCGGGCGCTCGCCTCGATGTCGCGTCTGCGAGCGGCAACGATCGTCCATCCATGGCGTGGAGTATGTCAGCGTGGCGCGGCAGCGCATCGGGCCCGGGTCCGCGCACCCCACGGATGCGGGTTCTCGGGCGTCTGGCGAGCGTCACGGCGCGGGCGCCACGATCAATACGGCACCTCGATGCGCAGTTCGCGCCAGCGCAGGACAGCGGCATTCGGTCCGATGCGCTCGAGCGTGACGCCCGGCGCGGCGCGCTCGCCCTCGCGCACGACCTGGCCGTTGACGAGCAGAAAACGGCTCGCGGCGACGTCGGAATAGATGGCGCCGCCGATCGCCATCGGCGGCATGTCGGCGCGCTGGGCGGCAGTCAGGTCCGCCAGCGGCTGCGGCTGCGGCTGCGGCTGCGGCTGCGGCGCGCTCGGCAGCGGCGCGCGCGCAGGGTTGGAGCCGGAAGCCGCTGCCGGTGCGGCGCTGGACTGCGCCGCCGCTGCCCTCGTGCTCGGGGTCGCGACGCGCCGCGGCGGACGCACCGGTGCAGGCTGCGACGCGACAGCCACTCCCGGCAGCCCCCGGGCCCGCCCAGCCAGGCTCTGCGCAGCCGGGCTCTGCGCAGCCGGGCTCGGCACGGCCGGGCTCGGCACGGCCGGGCTCGGTGCCATGCTGGCGGCTGCGGCGCGGCGCGGCGCCGGCGGGTGGCGTGCCGTCGCGTCCGCCACGGCACCCGCCTGCACG
>JAFECX010000136.1 GCA_018241895.1 Pseudomonadota bacterium | reverse complement strand
GGTGGCCGGCGTGGCGGCCAGCGCCTGCTGCGCCGGCGGCAGCAGCGCGCGTTCGGACGCCTCGAGCCGGCCGCGCAGATAGGCCGCGTAGGCCAGTTCGGCCGCATCGGCATCGGCGCGCAGCGGCTCGAAGCCCTCGCACGGGCCGAACTGCAGGCTGGCTGCCAGCGCCGCGCAACGCGCGAGCTCGACGCGCGCCGCCAGGTCGGGGCGGCCGCTGCGCGCCACCTGGGCCCGGGCGCGCCCGTGTTCGTCGGCGGCAGCTCGATCGTCGCCGCGCAGCAGCGCCTGCTGCATGCGCGCCAGCGAGGAGGCGGCCTCGAGCTGCCAGTCCGGCGTCGGCGCGCCGGCGCAGGCGCCGAGCGTGGCCAGCAGCCACGCCAGCGCGGCGCGTTGCAACGTGCGCAACGCACCCGACGCACCCGACGCACCCGACGTGACCGACGCGCCCGCCGCGCCCGACGCGCGCAACGTCCACAGCGTACCGACACGCGGAGCGCTCATGGCAGCTTCAACTCGGGCTCGCGCTTGAACGGCCAGCGCCGCTCGAGATCGCCGACCAGTTGTTCGACCTTGCGCAGCGTGGCGTCGACCTCGGCGCGCAGCGCGCCCAGGTCGACGCTGGCCACGCGCGCATTCGCGGCCACGGCCTGCGCGTCGACGAGCAGCGCGTCGACCTTGCGCAGGCTCTCGCGCGCGCCGCCCAGCAGCTGCTGCAGCTCGCGCAGCGTGGCCTGGGTGTCGCCGACCAGTCCACGCTCGCCCAGCAGCTTGTCGTCGGCGCGCGCGACCACCGCGTCGCTGCGCTGCACCAGACCGTCGAGCCGCGCCAGCAGCTGCTGCGTGCGCCCGAGCACGGCCGCGACCCGCGCCGCGTCGTCGCCCAGCAACGCGCCCATCGCGCCGCGCGGTCCGGCCAGCTGCGCGTCCAGGCGCGCGCTGCTGCGCTGCAGATTGGCCAGCGTGGCGGCCAGCGCGGCATCGGGCGACGTGAGCCGCGTCAGGTTCGTCAGCAGCTCGTGCGCGGCGCCGATCAGCATCGGGATGTCGCCGCTGGCGTCGCCCGCCAGCACGCGGCGCTCGGCGCCGTCGGGCAGCGGCGGGTCGCTCAGGATGCCGCTGTAGGCCTTGATCACGGTGCCGCCGACGAGGCCGCGCGCCATCGTGAACACGCTGCTCGTGCGCAGCCAGCGCGCGTCGGCCAGCGGCACGTCGACGAGGATGCGCACGGTGCCGTCGGCGGCCAGCTCGACGCGGCGCACGCGCCCGATCGCAAAGCCCGCGAACGTGACGTCCATGCCCACCGTCACGCCTTCGGCGTCGTCGGCGACGAGCACGAGGCGCTGCGTCGGCTCGAAGGCGCCGCGCGCGTAGAGCACGTACAGCACCGAGCCCAGCGCCAGTGCGGCCAGCAGCACCAGCAGC
This sequence comes from Pseudomonadota bacterium, assembly GCA_018241895.1. Classification (GTDB taxonomy): domain Bacteria; phylum Pseudomonadota; class Gammaproteobacteria; order Burkholderiales; family Burkholderiaceae_C; genus Rubrivivax. Next base: position 6,971 of record JAFECX010000136.1, on the reverse strand, counting down.
AGCGTGGCGCGGCGCTCGAGGGCGCGGGCGGCCCGGGCGTCGGCAGCGGATACCATCGGCTCGTCGTCCATCGCCCGCGCTCCCGCTCAGAACCCGTGAATGAATCGGTCGCACCCGCGCGGCGTGCCAGGGCAGCCCCGACCAGGGCGCATGGCGCAGCCCTGGCGCGCGACAGGGCGAGCATCTGCAACGCCGAGCGCCGGCGTCAGGGCGCGTCGGGCGGGCGTGAGTGGTTCGTTCACAGGTTCTCAGATGTAGTTGCCGGCCAGCCCGGCGACCTCGATCGCCAGCACGGCGACGAACATGCGCACCAGCCCCTGCAGCTCCAGTCCGGCGACGCCCGCGCGCCCGTGCAGCGCCGAGCCGATCGGCAGCACCGACACCGCCAGCGCCAGGGCGCCGGTCTTGAGCACGAACAGCAGCGAGACCAGCGGCGTGAACACCCGGCCGACGAGCCGCGTGTAGCGCTCGAACGCGAACGGCGTGAACCCGTACGCCAGCACATAGGCCAGCACCAGCGCCACCAGCGAGCTCACGGCGGCCAGCAGCAGCACGCACAAGACGCCGGCCAGCGCACGCGGCGCGATCTCGGCGCGCAGCCGCTGCATCGATGTGACGGCCGGGCTCTCGTGCGCCCCGTCGCGGCGCGCACGCGCCAGCTCGCCGGCCATCGGCACCGTGACGCGCAGCGCCACCGCGAGGGCCGCGGTGAGCGGGATCAGCTCGAGCACCAGCACGCGCACGACCATTTCCAGCGCATATTGCGACAGGCCGTAGCTCAGCGCCGTGACCAGCACGATGCGGATGACGACCAGGCTCAGCACGGCCGCCAGCAGCGTGAACCAGGGCAGCAGCGGCAGCGCCGCGCGCACCAGCTGCGCGGCCAGCGGACGGCGCCACGGGCCGCTGTAGCTCGACGGCGACAGCGCCAGCGTGAGCACGATCGCGCCGAAGTGCAGCACACGCACGCTCACGCGTGCGCCTTCGCGTGCGCGCGCCGCCAGCAGGCTCGACGGCGAGGGGCGGCTGGCGTGCATGAAGGCATCATAGGCAAGCCGCCAGCGTGGCGACGGAGATGAAATGAACCCGATGAGCGGTCTCGACGCCGCGCTCCTGCACCTGGAGACGGCGCACACGCCGATGCACTTCGCCTGCCTGTGCCTGTTCGACCTCGACGGCGGCGACACCGAGCGGTTCCATGCGCAGGCCAAGCGCGAACTGCGTCGACGCCTGCACCTGGCGCCGGTGCTGCACCGCCGGCTCGCGCCGGTGCCGCTCGACCTGGCCAATCCGGTGTGGATCGTCGACGACACGGTCGACCTCGAGCACCACGTGCAGCGCATCACGCTGCCGGCGCCCGGCAACCTGACGCAGCTCGAGGACTGCGCCGCCACGCTGCACCGCGAGCGGCTCGATCGCAGCCGGCCGCTGTGGCAGGTGTTCGTGATCGACGGCCTCGGCGACGGCCAGATCGGCTACTACTTCAAGGTCCATCACGCGGCACTCGACGGCCAGGCCGCCATGCTGCTGATGAAGACCCTGTTCGACCCCACGCCGAGCCCGCGGCCCGTGGCGCGACCCAGGACGCTGCCTGCCGCCGCGCCGCCGCCGGCCACGCTGGCGCTCGTGGCGGCTGCAGTCGGGCACGACGCGCGCAAGCTGGTCGACCTGGTGCGCGATCTGCCCGCCACCGTGCGCACGATCTCGAGCGTGGTCGAAGCCTCGCGCGACAAGCGCAGGGGCCGGCTCGGCGAGAGCTTCGTGATCGGCCCGCCGACGGCGCTCAACACGCCGATCGACGCCGAGCGCAGCTACGCCCGCGTGTCGCTGCCGATGCCCGCGCTGCGCGAGCTCGCCGCGACGCTGGGCGCCACGCTCAACGACATCGTGCTCGCGCTGTGCAGCGGCGCGCTGCGGCGCTACCTGGCGCGGCACGGCGGCGTGCCGCGCAAGCCGCTGATCGCCGGCATGCCGATGTCGCTGCGCGAGGCCGAGCAGAACGACTACACGAACCGCACGACGATGCCGCCGGTCAGCCTGCAGACGCACATCGCCGACCCGCTGCGGCGGCTGCGCGCGATCCAGGCCGCGGCGCAGGCCGTGAAGACGGCGATCCGGCAGGCGCGCGACGTGGTGCCGCTGGACATGCCCTCGCTCGGTGCGCCGTGGCTGGTGCGTGGCCTGGCGCGGCTGTACCGACCCACGCAGCCCGACGAGCGCAAGCCGCCGATCTTCAACGTCCTGATCTCCAACGTGCAGGGGCCGGACATGCCGCTGTACCTGGCCGGCGCACGCCTGCGCAGTTGCTGGCCGCTGTCGATCGTCGAGCAGTGCCTGGGCCTGAACATCACGGTGCTGAGCCACGCCGGCGACATGGGCTTCGGCTTCACCGCGGCACGCGCCGCGGTGCCCGACGCGCGCGAACTGACCCAGACGCTGATCGACGCCTTCGACGAACTGATGGCCGCGGCCACGCGCACCGAGGCGCTGCCCGCGCGCGGCGCGAGGCGCATCGCGCTGAGCGCCGCAATCGCGCCGGGCGCCGACGCCACCGGCGGCAGCGCAGCCTCCGACGAGGCGGCGCGCACGATCGCCCCCTCTGACGCCTAGGGCCGCGGGTGGCAGAAATCCAGCCCCGCTCCTAGACCGAGAAGCGGTAGACGGCAGCGAGCCCGCTGCGCCCGGGCATGCGCTCGGCGGGCACGATCACCACCTCGCCCCCCGTGGCGAGCACGCGCTCGGCGATGTCGTCGAGCACGTCGTCGACCTCGGGGTCGTCGAGCGCCGCCGCGACCACGCTGCCGTCGGCCAGGTCGAAGCGCCCCGGCACGATGCGCTCGGCCTCGACCAGCAGCGTGGCCACCCGGCCGCCGGCGGCCGCACGCGCCACCTCGTGCAGGTCGTCGCCGGCGGCGCTCCTCGCCTTGGCGGCCTCGTAGCCGTCGATCAGCCGGCCCAGCCGCGCCAGGTACCACGGTTCGACCAGCGCCCAGGCGCGCGCGCGCAACTGCTCGAGCGACAGGTTGTCCGGGTGCACGTCGATCGCCTCGGCCGCGAGCATCGGGTTGCGGCTCACGCTGCGAAAGAGGTGATGGTGCTCGGGCAGCGCGGCCAGCAAGAGCGGCAGCCCGCTCGGGCGCGAATAGTGCTCCAGCACGTCGGCATCGATCGCGCGGAAGAAGTGCTCGGCCTCCTTGTCGCGCTGCGCCTGCCTGACATCGGTGCCGTGGCGCGTGACACCGCCCAGCGCGCCGCCGTAGATGCGCGTGGCACGCTCGCGCGCCTCGGGCGGCGCGGCCTCGGCATCGATGGCCAGGTCGACCTCGTCGAGCGCGTCGCGATTGCCCTCGAACAGCCGCGCCTCGTGCCGGTTGAGCCCGAGCACGTGGTAGCGCTCGGCCGATTGCAGGATGCGCATCAGCGGCTTGGTGTGAAAGCTGTCGGCCACCACCGCCAGTTCGGCGACCGGGCGCTGCAGCCGCCAGGCCTGGAAGTAGCCCGGCGCCGCGAGCACGGCCAGCCCGTCGAGCGTGTGGTTCCAGAACTCGCGCTCGCCCGCCAGCGCCTCGAACGGCGCCAGCAGCGCCGCGGCTTCGCGCGCCGGGTACTTGCGCTGCAGCGACTCGGCCAGCGTCCTGACCAGGTTGCGAAAGCGGATCGGATCCTGCTGGTTGTCCGGATGCTGGCGGTGCGTCGGCTGGTACAGCGACAGGCACGGCGCTTCGTGCTGCCCGGAGATCAGGCGCGGGTATTCGTCGGCCAGCGTAGCCATGGTGCAACTCCTCGAGACAAGAGAACACGAGGCGGCGAGCCGCCCTTCCATGCCGAGGGTAGCAGGTCGGCTCGCGGCCGCCTCGCGCGCCGCTCAGCCGCGCCCGACGAAGGGCATCTTGGTCGCCATCAGCGTCATGAACAGCACGTTGGCGTCCAGCGGCAGGTTGGCCATGTGCAGCACGGCCGCCGCGGCGTGGTCGACGTCCATGCGCGGCTCGGCGCGCACGCTGCCGTCGGCCTGGGGCATGCCGGTGGCCATGCCGGCGCTGATCTCGGTCGCGGCGTTGCCGATGTCGATCTGGCCGACCGCGATGTCGTGCGCGCGCCCGTCGAGCGCGGCCGACTTCGTGAGGCCGCTCAGCGCGTGCTTGGTCGACGTGTAGGCCACCGAATGCGGCCGCGGCGCGTGCGCCGAGATCGAGCCGTTGTTGACGATGCGCCCGCCGCGCGGCTCCTGCGCCTTCATGATCCGGAACGCCTGCTGCGTGCACAGGAAGGCGCCGCTGAGGTTCACGTCGAGCGCCGCGCGCCACTGCTCGATGCGCAGCTCCTCGAGCGGCACGCCGGGCGTGAAGACACCGGCGTTGTTGAACAGGAAGTCCAGCCGCGCGAAGCGCGCACGCACGAAATCGAACAGCGCGGCCACCGAGTCGGGGCGCGTCACGTCGGTGGGCACGGCAATGGCCCGCGCATCGATGTCGCCGAACGGGTCTTCGCACATGGCGATCGACTGGCGCAGCGCCTCGAGGCGCCGCCCGGCGAACACCACGCGCCAGCCGTCGCGCACCATCAGGCCGGCGGTGGCGCGCCCGATGCCGCTGCCGGCACCGGTGACCACGGCGATGCGGTTGTGCGCTCGGGCCATCGATTCGTCTTTCGTCGGCACAGTGCCGGCGGCAGTCTAAACGCGCCCGCGGCGCCGGCGCTGCCGCGCGCGCACCGACCGCTGCCGTGCGTCAGTAGCTCAGGCGCGCCAGGTAGGTCTTGCGCGAAGCCTCCAGCGCCTGCGCCAGCGTGGCGATGCCGGCCGCCTCGAGCAGCGGGATCATCTTCAGGAACACCTCGGCCGTGACGATCGCGTCGCCCAGCGCCGTGTGGCGCCCGAGCACCGGCACGCCCAGCCGCCCGGCGATCGCCTCCAGGCTGTGGCTGTCCTGGCGCGGGTGCAGCACGGCCGACAGCAGCAGCGTGTCGAGCACCGGCATGTCGAAGCGCACGCCGCTGGCGGCCTCGGCGAGCTGCAGGAAGCGCATGTCGAAGGCCGCGTTGTGCGCCACCAGCACGCTGTCGGCGGCGTAGGCGCGAAACGCCGGCAGCACGGCATCGATGGCGGGCTGGCCGCGCAGCATCTCGGGCCGGATGCCGTGGATCGCGATGCCGGCCTCGGGCAGCGAGCGGCCGGGGTCGACGAGCTGCTCGAAGCTGTCGTGGCGGCGCAGCTTGCCGGCGTCGATGCGCACGGCGCCGATCTGGATGATGCGGTCGCCGGCCGAGGGCTCCAGGCCCGTCGTCTCGGTGTCGAACACGGTGCAGGTGAGCTGGACCAGGCGGCGCGCGCCGAGCTCGCTGCCTTGCGCGCCGGCGCGTCCGAAGAGGTCGAAGTCGTAGAACTCGGGCCGGCTGCCCGGCCCCACCACCTCGTCGGCGTCGAGCGGCTGCGTCGCCGCCGCCAGCGGCAGCAGGAAGCGGAAGAACGCGAACTGGCGTGCGCGCTCGCGCTCGAACCAGAACGCGCCGCCGTGGCGTTCGACGATGTCGCGCAGCGTCGGCGCGCCCGGCCCGGCGCTGCCTTCGAGCGGCTCGGTCTCCCAGGTGACGACGGTCTCGGTGCTCATCGGCTGCAGCGGGAACACGAGGTCGAGTTGCGCGCGTTCGGCGGCCTTGTCGGCCGGTGCGAGCCGGATCTGCAGGCGCATCGCGCCCCAGCCCTGCTCGAGGCGCAGCGCCAGGTGCAGCAGCGCCTGCACCACCGACCAGCTCTCGACGCGCAGCCACAGCGCGGCGTCGACGTCGGCCAGTTGCACGCGGCTGGCGCACGCCGACTCGATGCGGCGCGCGGCCGTCGCCGCGAGGTCGGCACCGAGCATGTCTTCCATCGGCCAGCGCGTGCGGCCGAGCGCCGCGCTCTGGGCGGCCGCCTCGGCCAGGCGCCGCGACAGCGCACCGATCTCGTCGCGGATGACGCCCAGGAAGCGCTCGCGCGTCGGTGCGTCGAGCCCGGGGTCGTCGAGCAGTTCGACCGCGGCCTGCAGGTTGCCCACGGCGCCGCGGCTGCCTTCGCTCAGGCGCTGCAGCAGCCGGTCGCGCTCGTCGGCTTCGGCGATCTCGCGCGTGATGTTGTCCAGCAGCAGCACGAAGCCGTTGAGCGGCGCGTCGGGCAGCGCCGCGGCCGCGGCCGCGGCCGACGTGGGGGCCGGCGCGCTGCCCTGCGCGCGTTCGCCCTCGGCCGATGCACTCGACGTGCTCGACGTGCTCGACGTGCTCGACGTGCTCGACGCGCTCGACGCACTCGATGCGCACGCCGCACTCGATGCACTCGATGCACTCGATGCACTCGTCGCATCGGCCGCGCCGGACGCACTCGCCCCGATCGCGCGCACCGGCGCCAGCTGCACGCGCAACAGCTGGCCGCCGGCGGTGCCGGTGACGAACTGCGCCGTCGGATGCGCCGCCCCGCGCGCCAGGCGTTGCCGCACGGCCTCGAGCGCGTGCGCGACGAGGCGGCGCTCGAGCAGCGCGTAGATCGAGCGGCCCAGCGCCACCGGCTCGACGCCGCCGATGCGTGCGCCGCCGGCGGCGTCGGCCAGCGTGCGCAGCTGCAGCCGCGCGCGTGCGTTGAACAGCAGGATGCGGCCGTCCAGGTTGCACACGACCACGCTCTCGTTCAACTCGGCCATCAGCGCGGCCAGGCGGCTGCGCTCCTGCTCGACTGCGCGGCTGGCCTCGGCCACGCGCGCCGCGATCTCGCTGCGCAGCGCCTGGCGCTCGCGCACGAGCGCATTGGCGGCGGCGACGAGCGCGCGCGCATCGGCGCTGCTGCCCGGCGCGTCGAGCGCCAGCGCATGATCGTCGCCGCTCGCGGCCAGCACCTGCAGCTGCTCGGCCAGCCGCCCGGGCACGGCGCCCCAGCGCCGCCACGCCAGCTGCAGCGCCGCGCCGGCGGCCAGCGACGCGAGGAACCACAGCATCACGACGAG
>JAFECX010000135.1 GCA_018241895.1 Pseudomonadota bacterium | reverse complement strand
TGCCGCCCGAGGCGCCGCGCAGCGCCGGGTTCGGCGACAGCGGCGCCGCGGCGGCCGGCGTCGCGCCGCCGGCGGCCGCCGCGGCGCTCTCGACCGCCACCAGGCTCGCGCCGCTGCGCACCAGCGTCGTCGCCGGCACGTAGATGTCTTCGAGCGCCCGCGGGCTCTGCGCGTACCGCGGCGCCCACTCCATCACCACGTGATACTGGTTGAGCTCGGTGTAGATGGTGCCGACCTGGCGCTGGCCGAAGGCGTCGTACAGCGCCGCATCGACCGAGCTGGCGCTGATGCCCAGCCGCCGCGCGGCGTCGTGGTCGACCTGGACGTCGGCCTGCACGCCGTTTTGCTGCAGGTCGCTGTCCAGGTCGGTCAGCACCGGCTCGGACTTCAGCGCCTCGAGCAGCCGGCCCGACCACTGGCGCAGCGTCGCGCTGTCGTCACCGATCAGCGTGTACTGGTAGGTCGAGCTGGTCTGCCGTCCGCCGCTGCGCAAGTCCTGCACCGGGTTGAGAAACAGCCGCAGCCCCGCCACGCTTGCCAGCTGCGGGCGCAGCCTGGCGATCACCGTCGAGCCGCGGTCGTGGCGCTGGGCGAGCGGCTTCAGCGTCACGAACATGAAGCCGCCGCCGGCGCGCGAGCCGCCGGTGAAGCCGACCACCGTCGCCACCGCCGGGTCGGCGCGCACGATGTCCATCACCTGGCGCAGCTTGGCGCCCATCGCCTGCGTCGAGATGCTCTGGTCGGCGCTCAGGCCGCCGGCGAGCTGGCCGCTGTCCTGCTGCGGGAAGAAGCTCTTGGGAATGCGCACGAACAGATAGCCGTTGAGCGCCACGACCCCGGCCAGGATGGCCAGCACCAGCCCCTTGTTCGCCAGCGCCCAGTCCAGGCTGCGCGCGTAGGCGCCGAGCACGGCGGCCCAGCCGCGCTCGGCGAGGCGGGCCAGCCGCGGCGGCGCGCGCGCCGCTTCGGCCTGGCCGCCGGGGCGCAGCAGCCAGGCGCACATCATCGGCGTCGTCGTCAGCGACAGGGCGAGCGAGATCAGCACCGCCACCGACAGCGTGACCGCGAACTCGCGGAACAGCCGCCCCGGCTGCCCGCCCATGAACAGCAGCGGGATGAACACCGCCACCAGCGACAGGCTGATCGAGACCACCGTGAAGCCGACCTCGCGCGCGCCGCGCAGCGCGGCGTCCAGGCGCGTCATGCCGGCCTCGAGGTGGCGGCTGGTGTTCTCGAGCACGACGATGGCGTCGTCGACGACGAAGCCGGTGGCCACCGTCAGCGCCATCAGGCTGAGGTTGTTCAGGCTGTAGCCGAGCAGCTTCATCACGCCGAAGGTGCCCAGCAGCGCGACCACGGTGGCCACGGCCGGTACCAGCGTCGCGCGCCAGCTGCGCAGGAACAGGCCGACGACGACGACGACCAGGACCACCGCCACCACCAGCGTCGCCTCGACCTCGCGCAGCGCGGTGCGGATCGAGTTGGTGCGGTCCGACGCCACCGCCAGCGTCACGTCGGCCGGCAGCTCGGCCTGCAGCTCGGGCAGCAGGGCGCGGATCTGGTCGACGGTGGCGACCACGTTGGCGTCGGGCTGCGCGGTGACGACGACGACGATCGCGCGCTCGCCGTCGAACAGGCCCAGCGTGCGCGTGTCCTCGACGCCGTCGGCGACGTCGGCGACGTCGGCCAGCCGCACCGCGGCACCCTTGCGCCAGGCGACGACCATCGGCGCGTAGTCGCTCGCGCGCAGCCCGGGCGTCTGGGTGTAGATCTGCAGCCGCCGCCCGCCGCCCTGCACGATGCCCTTGGGCCGGTTGGCGTTGCTGGCCTGGATCGCGGCGCGTACGTCCTCGGTGCTGATGCCCCACTGGTTGAGCGCGAACGGCTTCAACTCGATGCGCACCGCCGGCAGCGAGCCGCCGCCGATGTTGACGTCGCCGACGCCGTCGATCTGCAGCAGCCGCTGGTTGATCGTGTTGGACACCTCGTCGTAGATCTGCCCCGGCGTCCTGGTCTTCGACGTCAGCGCCAGGATCATCACCGGCGCCGCCGCCGGGTTCGCCTTGCGGTAGGTCGGATTGGCGCGCAGCGTCGCCGGCAGGTCGACGCGCGCCGCGTTGATCGCCGCCTGCACGTCGCGCGCGGCGCCGTCGATGTCGCGCGCGAGGTCGAACTGCAGCACGATGCGCGTCGCGCCGAGCGAGCTCGTCGAGGTGATCTCGTTGACGCCGGCGATCGTGCCCAGGTGGCGCTCGAGCGGCGTCGCGACGCTGCTGGCCATCGTCTCGGGGCTGGCGCCGGGGATGCTGGCGAACACCTGGATCACCGGCAGGTCGATCTGCGGCAGCGGCGCCACCGGCAGCAGCAGCAGCGCGACGATGCCGGCGAGCGCCACGCCGGCCGTCAGCAGCGCGGTGCCGATCGGGCGGCGCACGAAGGGGCGCGACAGATTCATGCCGCGCGCTCCCCGGCCGCATCGGGCGCGCGAGCGCGCGCGACGCTGGCCAGGCGGTCGAACGCGAGGTAGATCACCGGCGTCGTGAACAGCGTCAGCAACTGGCTCACGACGAGGCCGCCGAAGATCGCCAGGCCCAGCGGCTGGCGCAGTTCGGCGCCCACGCCCCAGCTCGTCATCAGCGGCACCGCGGCAAAGAGGGCCGCGAAGGTCGTCATCAGGATCGGCCGCAGCCGCAGCAGCGCCGCCTGGTGGATCGCCGCGCGCGCGTCGAGGCCGTCGTTGCGCTCGGCGTCGATCGCGAAGTCGATCATCATGATCGCGTTCTTCTTGACGATGCCGATCAGCAGGATGATGCCGATGATGCCGATCACGCCCAGGTCGCTGCCGCTCAGCATCAGCGCCGCCAGCGCGCCGATGCCGGCCGAGGGCAGCGTCGAGAGAATCGTGAGCGGGTGCACCCAGCTCTCGTAGAGCACGCCCAGCACGATGTAGACGCACACCACCGCGGCCAGGATGAGCCAGAGCTCGTTGGCGAGCGACTTCTCGTACGCGCCCGAGGCGCCGAGGAAGGTGAGCGCGAGCGCCGGCGGCAGCCCGATCTCGTGCGCGGCGGCGCGGATCGCGTCGACCGCCTCGCCCAGCGCGACGCCGGGCGCGGTGTCGAAGTTCAGCGTGCTCGCCGGATAGCGCCCGACGTGCGTGACCTGCAGCGGCGCGTTCTTCTCGCCGATCTTCGCGAACGCGGCCAGCGGCACCGGCCGGCCGCCGGCGGCGATCAGGTTCAGGCGGCCGACGCCGGCGGCGTCGCGCGCGAGCCCGGGCTGCGCCTCGAGGATCACGCGGTACTGGTTGGTGTCGGTGAAGATCGTCGAGACGATGCGCTGGCCGAAGGCGCTGTACAGCGCATCGTCGACCGCGCTGGCGCTGATGCCCAGCCGTGCCGCGCTGTCGCGGTCGACGTCGACGAAGGTCGCCAGGCCCTGCGCGCCGGCGTCGCTGCCGACGTTGCGCACCTGTGGCGCGCGCTGCAGGCGCTCGACCAGGCGCTGCATCCAGCGGGTGATCTCGGCGCTGGAGACGCCTTCGAGCGAGGCGCGGAACTCGGTCGGCCCGGTCTCGGAGTCGATCGTCAGGTCCTGCGTGGGCTGCAGCGCCAGCGTGGCGCCGGCGATCGCGTGCACGCGCTCGCGCAGGCGCTGCATGACGATGCGCTGGTCGCCGTGCGCGGGGCGCAGGTTGACCAGCAGGCTGCCGGTGTGCAGCATGGTGTTGTTGATGCCGTCGACGCCGACGAAGGACGCCAGGCTCTGCACCGCCGGGTCGGCGAGGATCGCGCGCGCCGCCGCGCGCTGCAGTTCGGCCATGCGCTCGTAGGACACGTCCTGCGACGCCTCGAGGCGCGCCAGCAACTGCCCGGTGTCCTGGGTCGGAAACAGGCCCTTGGGAATCGTCACGTACAGCAGCGCCGTCACGAGCAGCGTCGCCAGCGCCACCGCCAGCGTCGCCGCCTGGTGGTCCAGCACCCAGACGAGCGCGCGGTCGTACCGGCGCAGCACGCGCGCGTACAGCGCCTGCACGCGGCCCGGCGCGCGCGGCGTGCCGGGGCCCGCGTCGTGCCGCTCGGCCCAGCGCGCCGACATCATCGGCACCAGCGTCAGCGAGACCGCCGCCGAGATCAGGATCGTGATCGCCAGCGTGACTGCGAACTCGCGGAACAGCCGCCCGACGACGTCGCTCATGAACAGCAGCGGGATGAGCACGGCGACGAGCGAGATCGTGAGCGAGATGATCGTGAAGCCGATCTGCGTCGCGCCCTCGAACGCCGCGGCCAGCGCGCTGCGGCCCTGCTCGCGAAAACGTGCGATGTTCTCGAGCATCACGATGGCGTCGTCGACGACGAAGCCGGTGGCGATGGTGAGCGCCATCAGGCTCAGGTTGTTCAGGCTGTAGCCGAGCAGGTACATGACGCCGAAGGTGCCGACCAGCGACACCGGCACCGCGACGCTGGCGATCACCGTCGCGCGCAGGTTGCCGAGGAAGGCGTAGATGGCGAGCACGACCAGCACGACCGCAAGCACGAGCTCGATCTCGACGTGCTCGACCGAGGCGCGGATGCCGTTGGTGCGATCGGCGAGCACGTCCACGCGCAGCGCGGCCGGCAGCCCGGCGAGCAGCGCGGGCAGCGCGGCGCGGATCGCGTCGACGGTGGCGATGACGTTGGCGCCGGGCTGGCGCTGCACGTTGAGGATGATCGCCGGCAGCAGCACGCTGGCGTCGCGGCAGCCGGGCGCCGGCGGCGGCGCGTCCGGCAGCGCCGGCGTGCCGGGCGCGACGCAGCGCAGGCCGGCCCAGGCGCCGAGCTGGTCGTTCTCGGCGCCGCGCACGACGTGCGCGACGTCGCGCAGCCGCACCGGCGCGTTGTTGCGGTAGGCGACGACGAGCGCGAGGTAGTCGTCGACGCCGAGCAGCTGGTCGTTGCTGTCGATCGAGAAGCCCCGCTGCGGGCCGTCGAAGCTGCCCTTGGCGGCGTTGGCGTTGGCGGCGGCGATCGTCGTGCGCAGCGTGTCCAGGCCGATGCCGTACGACGCCAGCGCCTGCGTGTCGACCTGGATGCGCATCGCCGGGCGCTGGCCGCCGGCCAGCGTCACCAGCCCGACGCCGGCCACCTGGCTGATCTTCTGCGCCAGCCGCGTGTCGACCAGGTTCTGCACGTCGGGCAACGGCATGCTCTCGGAGCTGACGGCGAGCGTGAGCACCGGCGCGTCGGCCGGGTTGACCTTGGCGTAGATCGGCGGCGCCGGCAGGTCGGCCGGCAGCAGCGCGGCGGCGGCGTTGATCGCCGCCTGCACTTCCTGCTCGGCGACGTCGAGCGAGATGGCGAGCGAGAACTGCAGCGTGATCACCGACACGCCGGCGGCGCTGGCGGAGCTCATGCGGTCGAGCGCCGGCATCTGGCCGAGCTGGTTCTCGAGCGGCGAGGTCACGGTGTTGGCCATCACCTCGGGGCTGGCGCCCGGGTACAGCGTGCGCACCTGGATCGTCGGGTAGTCGACCTGCGGCAGCGCCGAAAGCGGCAGGAAGCGAAAGCCGACCAGCCCGGCGAGCACGATCGCCAGCGCCAGCAGCGCGGTCGCGACCGGGCGCTCGATGAACGGGCGCGAAGGGCTCATGGACTCATGCACTCATGGATTCGTGGGCTCGGGGCCGATCGGCAGCGGCCGGCGGCGCCGCTCAGGAGCCGCCGGCGGACTGCGGCGCAGCGCGCCTCGCACCCCAGGGCCGCGAGTCCGCGCCCGCCGCCGGCCTCGCCTGCGGTGTCGACGTCGCCGCTGCCGCCGATGCCGATGCCGATGCCGATGCCGATGCCGATGCCGATGCCGATGCCGATGCCGATGCCGCCGACCCCGCGTGCGCCGCCGCACGCCGGCCACCCGCACGCGACGCCCCCGCCGACGCGGCGCGCGCGGCGTCGGCCGGCTGCACGCGGGCGCCGGCCTTGAGGCGATCGCCGCCTTCGGTGACGACGCGCTCGCCGAGCGCCAGGCCGCTGGCGATGGCGACGTCGTCGACGCCCGAGATGCCGGCCTTCACGGGCCGCAGCGCGACGGTCTGGTCGTCGGAGACGACGTACACGAAGTCGCCTTCGGGGCCGTGGCGCAGCGCCGTCACCGGCACCACCACCGCCGAGTCGACCGTGCGCAGCAGCAGCCGCACGTTGACGAACTGGTTCGGGTACAGCGCGCCGTCGGCGTTGGCGAAGCGCGCCTTGGCCTGCACGGTGCCGGTGCTGGCGTCGATCTGGTTGTTGAGCGTCGAGAAGCGCCCCGCCGCGAGCTGGCGCGTGCGCGCGCTGTCCCACACGGTGACCGGCAGCTCGGCGCCGGCGCCGACGCGCGCGCGCACCTCGGTGACGCGCTCCTGCGGGATCGCGAACGCGACGTCGATCGGCATCACCTGCGTGATCGTGGCCACGCCGGTGGCGCTGCCGGCAGCGATGTAGTTGCCGGCGTCGACGGGGCGCAGGCCGACGCGGCCCGACACGGGCGCGACGATGCGCGACCAGCGCAGGTTCAGGCGCGCCGCCGCTTCCTGCGCGCGGTCGAGCGCCACCGTGCCGCCGAGCTGCTGCACCAGCGCGGCCTGCGTGTCGACGCTCTGCCCGGCGATCGAGTCCTCCTTCAGCAGCGCCTGGTAGCGCGCCAGCAGCAGCCGCGCCGCGTCGAGCTGCGCCTCGTCGCGCACGCGCGCGCCGATCGCCTGGTCGAGCGCGTTCTGGAACGGCTGCGGATCGATCTGCGCCAGCGCCTCGCCCTGGCGCACCAGCTGGCCCTCGCGATAGAGGATCTGCGTGATGACGCCCGCGACCTGCGGCGTGACGACCACGCTGGCCGCCGCGGTGACGGTGCCCAGCGCATCGATGACGACCGGGATGTCGGCGTGGCGCGCCAGCGCGACGCCGACGGTGCTGGGCGGCGCGCCGCGCGCTGTGCCGCCGCCGCCAGGCCCCGGACCGGCCCCGGGCGCGCCATGGTCGCCCGACGCGGCGCCGAACCCC
>JAFECX010000134.1 GCA_018241895.1 Pseudomonadota bacterium | reverse complement strand
GAGCTCGGGCGCAGGGGGGTGGCTCTCTATAATCCGCGCGCTTTGGCACCCGGCATGAGCGCACGATGATCGTTTCGCACCTGAGCCGCGCGTTGACCGCCGGTCTGCTCGCGCTGGCGGCGCTGCTGGCGATGCCGGCACTGCTGTCGGGCTGCAGCAGCACGCGCACCAAGCCCGGCGCGGCCGACGCATCGGGCGAGCAATTGTATCGGGAGGCCCACGAGGAGCTGAACTCGGGTGCCTGGGACCGCGCCATCCAGCTGTACCAGCGCGTCGAGGGCCTTGCCGCCGGCACGCTGCTGGCGCAGCAGGCGCAGCTGGACATGGCCTACGCGCAGTGGCGCAGCGGCGATCGCACGACGGCGCTGGCCACCGTCGACCGCTTCGTCAAGCTCAATCCGTCGAGCCCGGCGCTGGACTATGCGATGTACCTGCGCGGCATGATCAACTTCAACGAGGACCTGGGGCCGCTGGGCAAGCTGGCCGGCCAGCGCCTGTCGGAGCGAGATCAGCGCGGCGCACGCGACGCCTGGCAGTCGTTCAAGCAGCTGGTGGACCAGTTTCCGGACTCGCGCTACGCCGACGACGCCAGGGTGCGCATGGACTTCATCGTCAACTCGCTCGCCGAGTACGAGGTCAACGTGGCGCGCTACTACCTGAGGCGCGGCGCCTATGTCGCCGCCGCCAACCGGGCCCAGCAGGCGCTGGCCGAGTATTCGCAGTCGCCGTCCGTCGAAGAGGCGCTGGCGATCATGGTGCAGAGCTACGACAAGCTCGGTCTCGTGAGCCTGCGCGACGATGCCGAGCGCGTGCTGCGCAAGAACTTCCCGCACAGCACCTACCTGGCCGGGGCAGCGCCGGCGAACGACAAGCCCTGGTGGAAGTTCTGGTGACGGGCCCGCCGATCCAGCGCGTGCGGACCGGCCCGTGGCGCATCCGCGCCAGCGATCGGCCCGGCTCCAGGCTGGCGGCGTGCAGCCTCAGTGCGCCGCAGCCAATTCGGCCAGCCAGGCCAGCGCCTCGTCCTCGCTCGCGAGGCGCTTCATCGGTGGCAGCGCCGACACGAGCCGCCTGCCGTAGCCCATCTGCGCCAGCCGCACGTCGGCGACCACCAGCAGTCCGCGGTCGCTCTCGGTGCGGATCAGCCGGCCCGCACCCTGCTTGAGCGACACGGCGGCCTCGGCGACGAAGTGCTCGTTGAACGGGTCGCGCCCGGCAGCACGCAACTGGCGCACGCGTGCCTCGACCAGCGGATCGTTGGGCGGCGGAAACGGCAGCTTGTCGATCAGCACGCATTGCAGCGCGTCGCCCGGCATGTCGATGCCCTCCCAGAAGGTCTGCGAGCCCACCAGCACGGCACCGCGCCCGTCGCCGTAGCGCTGCAGCAGGCTGCGCCGCGGCTCGCTGCCCTGGACCAGCACGCGCAGCTGCGGCGCAGCGGCGCCGAGCGCCTCGGCCACCAGCGGCAGCGCACGCAAGGTGGTCGTGAGCACGAAGCAGCGCCCGCCCAGCGCCGTGGCCAGGCGCGCCGCCAGCGCCCCGACGGCCGCCGGGTGTCCCGGCTCGTTGGGTTTGGGCAGACGCTGCGGCACCCACAGGCGCGCGTGCTCCGGGTAGTCGAACGGACTGCCGAGCACCAGCCTGGCGGCATCGTCGAGGCCGGTGGCCGAAGTGAACCAGCCGAGATCGGCGTCGTCGCCCAGCGTGGCCGAGGTGAAGATCCACGCCTTGGGCCCCGCCGCGCGCTGCTCGCTCAGCATGTCGCGGATGTCCAGCGGCGACTCGACCAGCCGGGCCTGCAGCGGCGTGAGGTCGATCCAGCGCACCTGCCCGGCCGCCGCCTCGCCGCTGAAGCGCCGGGCCAGTGCCGCGAGCGCGGCGCCGCGCTGGGCCAGCCGGGCGAAGTCCGGCGCGGACTCGGCCACTGCCGTCGATGCCGCCGCCGCCTCGGCCGCCGCGGCCAGCGCCTGAAGATGCGGCACGAGGGCGCCATCGGCGGCGCGCTCGTCCCAGCGCAGCTTGAGGACGCCGCGCACGTCGCGCAGCGTGCCGGCGCAGGCCAGGCGCAGCTCGCGCGTCGCGCGTTCGAGGCCGGCCTGCAGCGCGGCCCACTCCTGCAGGCCGCGCGCCGCGCGCAGGCCGGCGGCGAGCAGGTCACGGCCGAACTCGAGCGCCGCACCGGTAGCCAGCGTCGTGCCGAGGAACTGCACGCCGGCATCGACCAGCTGGTGCGCCTCGTCGAACACCGCCGCATCGACGGTGGGCAGCAACTCGGCCACGCCGCTGTCACGCAGCGCGAGATCGGCGAAGAACAGGTGGTGGTTCACGACCACGAGGTCGGCCGCCATCGCATCGCGTCGTGCCTGCACGACGTGGCAGCGCAGGTACTCCGGGCAGTCGCCGCCCAGGCAGTTGTCGCGCGTCGAGGTGACGAGCGGGATCACCGGGGAGCGCTCGTCCAGCCCCTGCACCTCGGCCAGGTCGCCGGTGCGCGTCGAAGGTGCCCAGGCGGCCACGCGCGCCAGCGCGCGCGCCGCGAAGCGGTCGGGCAGCCTGGCCTCGAGCTGCGCCAGGTGCAGCCGGTGGCGGCACAGGTAGCTGGCACGACCCTTGAGCAGCGCCAGGCGCAGCGGCACGCCGAGGATGCGCACCAGCGCCGGCAGGTCGCGCAGGTACAGCTGGTCCTGCAGACTCTTGGTCGCCGTACTGACGAGCGCGCGGCGGCCGTGCAGGAGCAGCGGCACGAGGTAGGCGTAGGTCTTGCCCACGCCGGTGCCGGCCTCGGCGACCAGCACCTCGCGCGACTCGAGCGCATCGGCGATGCGCAGCGCCAGCGCATCTTGCAGCGCCCGCGGCACGAAGCGCGGATCGCCCGCCGCCAGCGGACCATCGGCGGCGAAGGCACGCGCCACCGCCGCGGCGAGGGCGCCACTCATGAGCCCGTCAGCGCGCGCACCACCCGCCGGTCAGGCCGGTTCGGGCGGCTCGAGCACGGCTTCGAGGCGGGCGATCTCGTCGCGCAGCAGCAGGCGGCGCTTTTTCAGGCGGCGCAGCGTCAACTCGTCGGCCTGGTGATCGAGCGCATTGCGGTCGATCAACTCGTCCAGGTCGGCGTGCTCCATGCGCAACTCGATCAGGCGGCGCTGCGGCGAATGCAGGTTTTCGTCCATTGCTCCACAGATGGCCGGGGTGGCCCGAAGTTTATAGTCGTCGCCATGGCAACGGTCTCGGTACCTTTCCGACTCGGCGCCGCCAGCGGACTGCACCGCGGCGACCGCTCCTATCAGCAGGATCAGGTCGAGATCCTGCAGCATCGGCGGGTCGAAGGGGCGCTGCTCGCCATCGTCGCCGACGGCATGGGCGGCAAGAGCGGCGGACGCAAGGCGGCCGACCAGGTGCTGCTCACCGGCGTTCAGCTCTTCGAGCGCTTTGCGCCGGAGCACGACGATGCGTCCGAGCTGCTCAGGCAGCTGGTGCAAGAAGCGCACCTCATGATCAAGCTGACGGCCATCACCTCCGAGGAGGAGCCGCACAGCACGGTGGCGGCCTTCTACATCGGCCCGGACCTTGCCGCCGACGTCATCCACGCCGGCGATTCGCGCGTCTACCACTTCCGGGGCGCCGAGATGATGCGGCGCACCATCGACCACTCGTTCGTGCAGCGCCTGATCGACGAGGGCAAGGTCAGCGAGGAAGCGGCGAACAACCATCCGCAGGCCAACCTGCTGACCGGCTGCCTGGGCACGCACGCCGAGCCGCCGCTCGCTCCCTGGCACATCGAGCGCCTGCAGTTCGGCGATACGCTGCTGGCTTGCAGCGACGGCCTGTGGCACTACTTCACGCCGAAGGAAATCGGCGCCATCGTGCACGCGCTGCCGCCGCGCGAGGCGAGCGAGATGCTCGTCGGCAAGGCGCGCCAGCGTGCCCGCGGCGGCGGCGACAACCTCTCGATGGTGCTGGTGCGGATCGACCCGCTGCCCTGAGCGCCTGCGTTGCCGGGGCCGCGCTCAACGCTGCGGTGCAGCGGGCGGCGGCGGCAGCGGCGCCGACTCCCTGCCGCCCGCGGCGCGCTCGCGCAGGCGCTGCTCGATGCGCTGCTGCGCGGCGCGCGTCTGCTCGCGGCGCCGCTCGGACGCCGCCGCGCGCTCGGCGGCCTGCACCTGGCGCTCGCGCGCGAGGACATCGGGCGCCGCCTGCGGCTTCGCCTGACGTGACCGGGCGGACGCGGCCGATGCGGCCGATGCCGCAGGTCGCACATGCACGAGCGGCGCCGAGGCGGGTGACGGTTGGTGCAGCGCCGCCTCCTGCCTGGCGCGGATGCTGCGCCGGCGCTCGGCCGCGCGCCCGCGCCGCTCGGCTTCGGCGAGCGCCAGCTCGCGCTCGCGCAACGGCGCCAACGCGTCGCGCCGGCGCTGCCGAACCGACTCGATGCAATCGTTGACGGCGAACCTGACACGGCAGGCTGCCTCCTCGGCATCGAATGCACCCTGCAGTCGCTGACGCTCACGCGCGATCGCCGCACGATCGGACATCGGCGCGGCGTGCGCCGGCGGTGTGCCGATCGCATCGGCATCCCCACCGGCACCGGCGCCCGAGGCCGGACCCGCTGCCGCCCGCGCATCCGCACCTGCGGCCGCCACCACGAGCGCGAGCAGCAGGGCCGGCGCCAGGCGGTCCATGCGAAGGCCCGCCAACGGCCTGCACAACCGCGCGCTGCGCCAGTGCCTCGGCACGCCCATCGCAGCCGCGCTCAGGCAAGCGCCGTGTCGACCTCGCGCCGCGCCAGCGCCAGGTACGCCGCGGATTGCATCTCGGCCAGACGCGAGACCGTGCGCGGGAATTCGTGCACCAGCGGCCCCTCGGTGTACAGCTGCTCCGGCGCCACCGCCGCCGAGACGATGAGCTTGACGCGCCGGTCGTACAGCACGTCGACCAGCCAGGTGAAGCGCCGCGCCTCGCTGGCCAGCCGCGGTGCCATCTGCGGCACGTTGGACAGCAGCAGCGTGTGGAAGCGGCTCGCCAGCTCGAGGTAGTCGTTCTGCGAACGCGGGCCGCCGCACAGCTCGCGGAAGTCGAACCAGACGACGCCGCCGGCACGGCGCAAGGCGCGGATCTCGCGCTGCTCGATGTGCAGCACGGGCGGCTCGTCGCGCGCCTCGGCCAGGTGCTCGAAGGCGTGCGCCATCGCCGCGTCGGCCGCCGGCCCCAGCGGGCAGTGGTACATCCGCACCTGCCCGAGCGTGCGCTGGCGGTAGTCGACGCCGGCGTCGACGTTGACGACCTCGAGGTTGGCCTTCAGCAGCTCGATCGCCGGCAGGATGCGGTCGCGGTGCAGCCCGTTCGGGTACAGGCCGTCGGGCGCGAAGTTGGAGGTCGTCACGATGCTCACGCGGTTGGCGAACAGCGACTCGAGCAGCCGGTGCAGGATCATTGCGTCGGTGACGTCGGCAACGTGGAACTCGTCGAAGCAGACGAGCCGAAAGCGCCGCGCGATGCGCCGGCCGAGCTCGTCGAGCGGATTCACCGTGCCCTTCAACTCCTGCAACTGGCGGTGCACCTCGCGCATGAACTCGTGGAAGTGCAGCCGCGTCTTGCGCGCCAGCGGCACGCTCTGGAAGAAGCAGTCCATCAGGAAGCTCTTGCCGCGCCCGACGCCGCCCCACATGTAGACGCCGCGCGGGATCGGCGGGCGCACCAGCAGCTTGGTCACCGCGTTGCCGCGGCGCGCCTTGTAGGCGATCCACTCGTTCTCGCAGCGCTCGAGCGCGGCCACGGCCGCCAGCTGCGCGGCGTCGCTCGCATAGCCGCGCTCGGCGAGCACGGCCTCGTACAGCTGTCGGACCGCCACCGCGATGTGTCAGGCGTTCAGCGTGCGCTTGTCGACCGCCAGCGCGGCTTCCTTCAGCGCCTCGCCGAGGCTCGGGTGCGCGTGGCAGATGCGGGCGATGTCCTCGCTGCTGGCCTTGAACGACATCGCGACCACGGCCTCGGCGATCAGCTCGCTGGCCAGCGGGCCCACGATGTGCACGCCGAGGATCTCGTCGCTGGCAGCGTCGGCCAGGAACTTGACCA
Source organism: Pseudomonadota bacterium (assembly GCA_018241895.1). Taxonomy (GTDB): domain Bacteria; phylum Pseudomonadota; class Gammaproteobacteria; order Burkholderiales; family Burkholderiaceae_C; genus Rubrivivax. The sequence goes on along the minus strand of JAFECX010000134.1, from coordinate 18,077 downwards.
GGCCGGTGGTGTCGCCGAGCGCGCGTGCGCGGCCGTTGGCGGCGAACGGGAAGGTGCCGGCGCGGTAGGCGCGGCCGCTGGCCTTGAGCTGCTCCTCGGTCTGCCCGACCCAGGCGATCTCGGGGTGCGTGTAGATGACCCACGGGATGGTCGCGAAGTCGACGTGCCCGTGCTGGCCGGCGATGCGTTCGGCCACCGCCACGCCCTCCTCCTCGGCCTTGTGCGCGAGCATCGGGCCGCGCACGACGTCGCCCACCGCCCACACGCCCGGCAGGTTGGTGCGGCACGCGTCGTCGACGACGATGGCGCCGCGCTCGTCGAGCGCCAGACCCACGGCTTCGGGGGCCAGGCCGTTCGTGTTGGGCACGCGGCCGATGCTGACGACGAGCTGGTCGACCGCGAGCGTGCACGCCTGGCCCTTGGCGTTGGTGTAGCTCACGCTGACGCCGCTCTTGCCGCGGCCGGCCTGGGCGGTCTTCTCGACCTTCTCGACCTTGTCGACCTGCACGCCGAGCTCGATCGCCAGCCCCTGCTTCGTGAACGCCTTGAGCGCCTCCTTGGCGATCTGCTGGTCGACGGCGCCCAGGAACACCGGCAGCGCCTCGAGCACCGTGACCTCGGCGCCCAGCCGCCGCCACACCGAGCCCATCTCGAGGCCGATGACGCCGCTGCCGACGAGACCCAGCCGCGCCGGCACCTTGCCGATGCGCAAGGCGCCGTCGTTGCTGAGGATCGTCTCCTCGTCGAACGGCACGCCAGGCAAGGCGCGCGCATTCGAGCCGGTGGCGACCACCACCTGATGCGCCGCCAGCGTCTCGTCCTGGGCCCCGCGGACCGCGATCTCGTAGCCGCCACGCCCGCCGTCGAGCGCCTTGACGAACGAGCCCCGGCCGTGGAAGAACGTGACCTTGTTCTTCTTGAACAGGTACTGGATGCCGTCGTTGCTCTGCTTCACGATGGCGTCCTTGCGCGCGACCATCTTCGCCGCGTCGATCGCGAGCTTGTCGTGCGTGATGCCGTGCGCCGCGAAGCCGTGCGCCGCGTGCTCGTAGTACTCCGAGCTTTGCAGCAGCGCCTTGCTCGGGATGCAGCCGACGTTGGTGCAGGTGCCGCCCAGCGCCGGGCCGCCCCTGGCGTTCTTCCACTCGTCGATGCAGGCCACGTTCAGGCCGAGCTGCGCGGCGCGGATGGCGGCGATGTAGCCGCCGGGGCCGCCGCCGATGACGACGACGTCGTATGTCTTGCTCATCGCGCCGGCCTCAGATGTCGAACAGCAGGCGCGCCGGGTCCTCCAGCGCGTCCTTCATCGCCACCAGGCCCAGCACGGCCTCGCGGCCGTCGATGATGCGGTGGTCGTAGCTCAGGGCCAGGTAGTTCATCGGCCGGATCACGATCTGGCCGTTCTCGACCACGGCGCGCTCCTTGGTGGCGTGGATGCCGAGGATCGCGCTTTGTGGCGGGTTGATGATCGGCGTCGAGAGCATCGAGCCAAAGACGCCGCCGTTGCTGATCGAGAACGTGCCGCCGGTCAGCTCCTCGATCGACAGCTTGCCGTCGCGCGCCTTGGTGCCGTACTCGGCGATCTTCTTCTCGATGTCGGCGAAGCTCATCTGATCGGCGTCGCGCAGGATCGGCACCACCAGGCCGCGCGGCGAGCCGACGGCGATGCCGATGTCGAAGTAGCCGTGGTAGACGATGTCGGTGCCGTCGACGCTGGCGTTGACGACCGGGTACTTCTTCAGCGCCGCCACCGCCGCCTTGACGAAGAAGCTCATGAAGCCGAGCTTGACGCCGTGCTCCTTCTCGAAGCGTTCCTGGAAGCGCTTTCTCATCTCCATCAGCGGGGCCATGTTGACCTCGTTGAAGGTGGTGAGGATGGCGTTGCTGGCCTGCGACTGCAGCAACCGCTCGGCGATGCGGGCGCGCAGGCGGCTCATCGGCACGCGCTGCTCGGGCCGCTCGCCGAGGAAGGCGAGGCTGGGCGCCGGCGCTGCTGCCACCGCCGGTGCCGCCCTGGCCGGTGCAGGCGCGGGAACGGATACGGGTGCGGCAACGGGTGGAGCGGCGCCCGCGCCCCCCGCCACGGCGCCGAGCACGTCGCCCTTCGTGATGCGGCCGTCCTTGCCGGTGCCCGCGACGCTGCCGGCCGGCAGGCCGTGATCGGCCATCAGCTTGGCCGCGGCCGGCATCGCGATGGCGTCTCTTTCGCTCCCTGCTGCCGGCGCGGGCGCACCGGCGACGGGAGCGGCGGCCGGCGCGACGGCGGCGCCAGCGGCCGGCGCGGCCGCTGCGGCCGCCTTGCCCTCGGTGTCGATGCGGGCGATGACCTGCTCGCTCACGACGTGGCCGCCGTCGGCCACCACCTGCTCGGCGAGCACGCCGTCGACCGGCGCGGGCACCTCGAGCACGACCTTGTCGGTCTCGATCTCGATCAGGATCTCGTCCATCGCCACGGCCTGGCCGGGCTGCTTCTTCCACTGCAGCAGCGTCGCCTCGGCGACCGATTCGCTCAGCTGCGGGACCTTGACTTCAACGACGGCCATCTTGTTCTCGCCTCCTCGGTTCACTTGTTCAGCACGTAGCCCTTGAGCCGGCCGAAGGCCTGCTCGAGGAGCGCCTTCTGCTGCTCCTGGTGCAGGTGCGCGTAGCCCACCGCCGGCGAAGCCGACGCGGCACGCCCGGCATAGCCCAGCTTCTGCCCTTCGTGCATGTTCTCGTGGATCTGGTGCTGGACGAAGAACCATGCGCCCTGGTTCTGCGGCTCGTCCTGGCACCAGACGATCTCGGTGGCATGGGGAAAGCGCTTGAGCTCGGCGGCGAACGCCTTGTGCGGAAACGGGTAGAGCTGCTCGACGCGCACGATGGCCACGTCGTTGGCCTTCTTCTCGTCGCGCTTGTGCAGCAGGTCGTAGGCCACCTTGCCCGAGCAGCAGACGACGCGCTTGACCTTGTCGGCCTGGATCTCGGGCCGGCTCGGCCCGATCACGGTGCGGAACTCGCCCTTGGTGAACTCGGACAGCGGCGAGCCCGCGTCCTTGGCGCGCAGCAGGCTCTTGGGCGTGAAGATGACGAGCGGCTTGCGGAACTGGCGCACCATCTGGCGGCGCAGCAGGTGGAAGATCTGGCTCGCCGAGGTCGGCTGCACGATCTGCATGTTGTTGTCGGCGGCCAGCTGCATGAAGCGCTCGATGCGCGCCGAGCTGTGCTCGGGCCCCTGCCCTTCGTAGCCGTGCGGCAGCATCAGCGTCAGGCCATTGACGCGCCCCCACTTGACCTCGCCCGAGGCGATGAACTGGTCGATCACGACCTGCGCGCCGTTGGCGAAGTCGCCGAACTGTGCCTCCCAGATCGTCAGCGTGTTCGGCTCGGCGCTGGCGTAGCCGTACTCGAAGCCGAGCACCGCCTCCTCGGACAGGATAGAGTCGATGACGGTGAACGGCGCCTGCGCGTCGGCCACGTGCTCGAGCGGGATGTAGGTGCCCTCGTCCCACTTTTCGCGCGCCTGGTCGTGCAGCACCGCGTGGCGGTGCGTGAAGGTGCCGCGCCCGCAATCCTCGCCCGACAGCCGCACCGGATAGCCGCTGGCCACCAACGACGCGTAGGCCAGCGTCTCGCCCATGCCCCAGTCGACGTGGATCTCGCCGCGGCCCATGGCGGCGCGGTCGGCCATCACCTTCGCGGCCAGCGGATGGACCTTGAAGTCGGCCGGGATCGCGGTCAGCCGCTCGGCCAGCCGCTTGACCTCGGCCAGCGGCAGCGCGGTGTCGGCGGCATCGGTCCACTTGCGGCCGATGAAGGGCGTCCAGTCGACGGCGTACTTGCTCTTGAAGCTGGTCAGCACCGGGTCCGACGTGAGCTTGCCGGCATCCATCGCCGCGCGCAACTCCTTGACCATGCGATCGGGCTCGTCGGCGCCGAGCACGCCCTGCGCGACCAGCTTGTCGCCATACAGCTTGCGCGTGCCCGGATGCTTGGCGATCTTCTTGTACATCAGCGGCTGCGTCAGGCTCGGCGTGTCCTGTTCGTTGTGGCCGAGCTTGCGAAAGCACACGATGTCGACCACCACGTCCTTCTTGAACGCGTGCCGGTACTCCATCGCCAGCTCGGTGCACAGCACGACCGCCTCGGGGTCGTCGCCGTTGACGTGCAGCACGGGCGCCTCGATCATCTTCACGATGTCGGTGCAGTACAGCGTCGAGCGCGTGTCGCGCGGATCGCTCGTCGTGAAGCCGATCTGGTTGTTGATGACGATGTGCACCGTGCCGCCGGTGTGGTAGCCGCGCGTCTGCGCCAGCGCCAGCGTCTCCATCACCACGCCCTGGCCGGCGAAAGCGGCGTCACCGTGCACGAGCACCGCCAGCACCTGCGCGCCGGTGGCATCGCCGCGGCGGTCCATGCGTGCCTTGACGCTGCCCTCGACGACCGGGTTGACGATCTCGAGATGACTCGGATTGAAGGCCAGCGTCAGATGCACCGGCCCGCCGGCCGTGCTGACGTCGCTGGAAAAGCCCTGGTGGTACTTGACGTCGCCGGCCGTGAGTTCCTCGGGCGCGGTGTGCTCGAACTCGGCGAACAGGTCCTTGGGCATCTTGCCCAGCGTGTTGACGAGCACGTTCAGGCGCCCGCGGTGCGCCATGCCGATCACCACCTCCTGCACGCCGAGCGCGCCGGCGCGCTGCACGATCTCGTCCATGCTGGCGATGAAGCTCTCGCCACCCTCGAGGCTGAAGCGCTTCTGGCCGACGTACTTGGTGTGCAGGTAGCGCTCGAGCCCCTCGGCCGCGGTCAGCCGCTCGAGGATGTGGCGCTTGCGCTCGGCCGCGTACGTGGGCTTGCTGCGGCGCGACTCCAGGCGCTCCTGCCACCAGCGCGCCTCGCCCGGGTCGGTGCAGTGCATGAACTCCGCGCCGATCGTGCCGCAGTAGGTTTCGCGCAGCGCCTGCAGGATGTCGCGCAGCGTCGTGTGCTCGGCCTTCGTGAAGTAGCTGTCGACGACCGAGAACTCGATGTCCAGGTCGGACTCGGTCAGGTCGTAGAAGGCCGGTTCGAGCTCCTGGATCCTGGGCCGCTCCTGGCGCTTGAGGGGATCGAGATCGGCCCAGCGGCTGCCGAGGAAGCGATAGGCGGCGATCAGGCTCTGGACGTGGACCTGCTTGCGCGCCACCGCCAGGTCGGCGTCGCTGGCCTTGAGCGCAAACGCGTTGGCCTTGGCACGTGCGGCGAAGCTCTCGACCACCGGCGCGTGCGGCACGTCGCGTGCTTCGCTGCCGTCGACCGCAGGCAGGTGCTGCAGCTTGTCGAAGTAGGCGCGCCAGTTGTCGGGCACGGCGCCGGGGTTGTCGAGGTAGTCCTCGTACAGTTCCTCGACGTACGGGGCGTTGCCGCCGAACAGGTACGAGTTGGACCTCGACTGCTGCATCATGTCTCGCTCACCTCCGGCGGCGCGGTTTCCGCGCGGCCCCGATGGGTTGGCACAACCTTCCGCGGCCCCGGCTGCACCGGTTGGCGGACCAGCGACCCGCCTCGCGGCCGGCGCGGGCCGCCCAAGGGGACGGGAAGGATCTGGAAATCTCCTGCGGGCAACTCTAACACCGCCGCCGCGCGGCTCGCCCGCAACGCGACCCGCGGTCGCAGGCCGATCGGGGCGATTGAACCAGCCGACCCTTTAGCCGCGCTGACGCGCGGCGGCATCGAACTCGCCCTCGCAGCGCTCGTGCAGCCGGGCCAGCAACTCGATGAGCGTGCGCCGCTCGTCGGCCGACAGCGGCTGCGCGAACTCGTCCTCGTGCCGACGCATCAGCCGCTGCATGCGCGGCAGCTCGGCGGCGCCGGCCGCGGTCAGGCGCAGGCAGTGGCTGCGCTTGTCGCTGGGCGACGGCTCGCGCACGATCAGCCCGCGCGCCTCGAGCTGGTCGACGACCTTGACGATGGTCGAGCGGTCGACTCCCATCGCCTCGGCCAGGCGGCTCTGCGCGAGCCCCGGATTGGCCGCGATCACCTGCAGCATGCCGAGCAGCCCGGGCGTGAGGCCGGTCTGCGCCGCCACCGAGCGCGAGTAGTGCTTGAACAGGGCCACCTGCGCGCGCCGCAGGTGGTAGCCGAGCACCTCGGGCAGCGCGCCGTAGGACAGCTCCTGCGCCGCGCGCCTGGGCAGCGGCGGCGGCGGCAGCAGGTCGGGCGCCGCGTGCACGACCGCCGCTTGCGGCGCCGCCGGCGCCGCCCTCAGCCGTGGCCTGCTTCGGCCCACAGACGATCGACCAGCTGGCGCGCCATCTTCTGCATCGCGCGGCGCCGGTACTTTGCGGTCGTCACGGTGGTGCGCAGCAGGTTCGCCGTCTTGCGCAGCGACAGCGCCAGCTTGGCCGCGGCCGCGTCGCCCCACGGCTGAGCGCTCAGCCCGGCGGTGTCGATCATGAGAGGCGCCGAGTTGGTGCCGGTGATGGCGACGCGCAGCTCGGCGATGGCGTCGCCCTCGCGCCGCAGCGCGGCGGCGACGCCGGCGAGCGGGAAGTCGACCGCGTCGCGCACGCGCGCCTTCGCATAGCCGACGCGGCGCGCGTCGGGCGGCGGCAGCACGACGGCGGCGAGCGCTTCGTCGGCGCCCAGCGTCAGGGTCTGCGCGCCGTCCTCGCGGTACAGCTCGGCGACGCCGATGCGCCGCACGCGCCCGGGCCCGGCGATCGCGACCTGCGCGCCCAGCACCATCAGCACCGGCGCGATGTCGCCGTGGTAGGTCGCGTAGCAGCGGTCGCTCTTGACGACGACATGGCACTTGTCGCCCTTGTACTTCAGGCAGTAGCCGTTGCCTTGGCGCCACCATTCGCTCTGGTTGTAGAAGATGCAGCGCGTGTCCTGGCACAGGTTGCCGCCCAGCGTGGCCGACGCGCGGTGCGTCGGGCCGGCGACCGCGCGCGCCGCATCGGCCAGCGCCGGGTAGTCGCCGGCGATGTCGGGGTGCCGCACGAGATCGGCCAGCGTCATACCGGCGCCGACCCACAGCTCGCCGTCGATGCGCTGCACCGCGGCCAGCTCGCCGATCGCACCCAGGTCGATCAGGTCGCCCGGCTCGCCCAGGCCGCGGCGCAGGTTGACCAGCAGGTCGGTGCCGCCGCCGACGAAGCGCGCCTCGGGCAGGCCGGCCTTGAGCCGCACCGCCTCGGCCAGCGTGGCCGGATGGTGCACGTGCAGTTCGGGCATCAGGTTCATGGCGCCACTCCGTCGCGCTTGTCGAGCAGTTCCACCATGCGCTCGGGGCTGAGCGGCAGCTGGTACGAGCGCACGCCCGTCGCCTCGTGCACCGCGTCCATCAACGCCGGCAGGAAGCCCGCGAGCATGCCTTCGCTCGCCTCCTTGGCGCCGAACGGGCCGTTGGGGTCCATGCTCTCGACGATCAGCACCTCGATGTCGGGGCTCTCGACCATCGTCGGCACGCGGTAGTCGAGCAGGTTGCCGGCCATCATGCGGCCCTCGTCGAAGCAGGTCTGCTCGGAGACGGCCTGGCCCATGCCCATCCACACGCCGCCCTGCACCTGGCCTTCGACCGCCAGCGGGTTGAGCGCGCGCCCGACGTCGACCGCCACCCAGACCTTCTCGGCCGTGACCTTGCCGGTGACTTCGTCGACCGCGCACTCGACCACCTGGGCGGCGTAGCAGAAGCCCATCGTCGCGCCGATCGCGCTGCCGCGGATCTGCTTGGTACCCATGAACTCGGGCGGGCAGGTGAACGCGCCCTTGACCGTGATCGGCCCGGTGTCGACCAGCGCCGCACGCACGGCATCGCGAAACGCCAGCTCGCGGTTGGTGCCGGCGATGCGAAAGAGCTCGCCCTCGCACTCGATGTCGTCGACGCTCGCCTCCAGCCGCTGCGCCGCCGCTTCGGTGAGGATGCGCTTGAGCTGCCTGGCCGCGTCGATGGCCGCGTTGCCGACCATGAAGGTGACGCGCGACGAATAGCTGCCGTTGTCCTTCGGCGTGAGCGCGCTGTCGGCCGAGACGACGCGCAGCCGCTGCCAGTCGACGCCCATCACCTCGGCCACCATCTGCGCGACCATGGTGTTGGAGCCCTGCCCGATGTCGGCCGCCCCCGTGAGCACCGTGATGCCGCCGTCGAAGTCGACGCGCAGGTTGACGACGGCGTGCGGCTCCCCGGTCCAGTGCTTGGGCGTGCTCGTGCCCGAGACGAAGTGCGAGCAGGCGATGCCCAGGCCGCGTCCCTTGGGCATGCGCCCGCGCCGCTCGTTCCAGCGCGAGGCCTGCATCACCTTCTCGAGGCATTCGGGCAGGCCGTAGCTGAGCACGCGCTGCGCGTAGGCCGTCACGTAGGGCACGCTGGGCAGCAGGTTGAGCCGGCGCACCTCGATGTGATCGAGGCCGAGCTCGTCGGCCATCTCGTTCATCAGCGCCTCGAAGGCGGCGCGCGCGTCGACGGTGCCGTGCCCGCGCTGCGCGCCGCACGGCGGCAGGTTGGTGTAGACGCGCCAGGCGTCGTGCTTGATGGCCGGGATCTCGTACAGGCCGTGCAGCAGCGCGCCGGTGTAGATGATGGTGATGATCCCGTAGCCGGCGTAGGCACCGCCTTCCTGCGTCGCCTGCAGGTGGCAGGCGGTGAGCTTGCCGGCGCGCGTCATGCCGAGCTTGACCGTGATGCGGGTGTCGGGGCGCCCGCGGTGCGCGAGGAAGGTCTCCTCGCGCGTCTGCAGCAGCCGCACCGTACCGCCGGCCTTGCGCGCCAGCAGCGCTGCGATGATCTCGAAGTGCAGCGTCTCGGTGCGCTGCCCGAAGCCGCCGCCCAGGAAGGGCTTGACGACGCGGACGTGCGCCTCTTCCATCTCGAGGCACTGCGCGACCTTGAGCAGCACGTAGTAGGGCACCTGCGTCGTCGTGTGCAGCGTGAGCTGCCCGCGCTCGACGTCGTACTCGGCGAGCGTGGCGTTGGGCTCCATCTGCGCGTGGCAGACCTCGGCGAAGCGGTAGCTCTTCTCGCGCACCAGGTCGGCGGCGGCGAAGCCGGCCTCGGTGTCGCCGAACTCCGCGTGCACTTCGCGCAGCACGTTGTTGGGCTTGTCGGCGTGGATCGGCTCGGCGCCCGGCTTCATCGCCTTGACGGCGTCGAAGTAGGCGGGCAGCGGCTCGTACTCGACGCGGATGAGCCCGAGCGCGCGCGCCGCGGTCGCCTCGTCGAGCGCCGCCACCGCCGCCACCGGGTCGCCGCGGTAGCGCACCTTCTCGCGCGCCAGCGGGAACTCGTTCTGCGCGATCGGCAGCACGCCGAACGGGACGCGGCAGTCCTCGCCCGTGCACACCGCCACCACGCCCGGCAGCGCCTCGGCGGCCGAGGTGTCGATGGCGACGATGCGCGCGTGCGGCACGGTGGAACGCAGGATGCGCCCGCACAGGGCACCGACGGCCGGCAGGTCGGCGGTGTACTTGGCGCGCCCGGTGACCTTGTCGACGCCGTCGATGAGCGGCGTGCGCACGCCGACCGAGCCGGGGCGCGCGCGTTGCAGCCGGGCGACGCTCATGGCGCGACCTTTCGCGCCGCCGCCGCGGCCTGCACCGACTCGATGATCTTCACGTAGCCGGTGCAGCGGCACAGGTTGCCGCCCAGCGCGGCCTTGATCTCGTCGACGCCGGGATCGGGGTTGCGCCGCAGCAGCGCCTCGGCGGTGGTGATCATGCCGGGCGTGCAGAAGCCGCACTGTGCGCCCAGGTGCTCGTGGAACGCCTGCTGCAGCGCGCTCATGCGCCCGCCGTGCGCCAGCCCTTCGACGGTCTCGATCCTGCGCCCGTCGACCTGCACCGCGAGCGTCGAGCAAGACAGGCGCGGCCGGTCGTCGACGAGCACCGTGCAGGCGCCGCACTCGCCGCCGTCGCAGCCCTGCTTGGTGCCGGTGAGGCCGACCACCTCGCGCAGGTAGTCGAGCAGCAGCATGCCGTCGGGCACCACGTCCTCGCGCTCGCGCCCGTTGACGCTCACGCTCAGGACCGTTCTGGAGCGCTTCTTCGCGCCCGCTTGCGCCGTGGTCGCTGTCATCGGCTGTCTCCTCGGCTGATCGCCATGCCCTGCCTGCCCGGCCGGGCTTGCGGCGTCGCTCAGATTGTTGCGTAGGTAAACATTCTCCGTGTCGCCGATAGCGCTGTACTTGCTGTGGATCAAGCCTGCGCGTCGAGGCGGACCGTCGAACGAAGCCGGCAGCGCGAGCGGCGCGCAGCCCTGTGCGCGCGAGGCGCGAGCCGGTTCGAGGTCGGCGCCGGCGCCGGTCAGGCCGGTCGACCTTCGGCCCCAGGCCTCGGCGCCGGCCCTCAGCGTTCAGAGCCGGAGGCCACCCCCGCGGGCGCGGAAGCCGCGGCTGCCGGATCGACCGGCTCGCCCGCGCGTGCCGGCGGCAGGCGGGCGCTGCCGCCGACACCGACGCTGACCCCACCGGTGCCGACCGACACGCCGCCACCAACACGGCCGCTGCTGTCGACGCCGACACCGATCGAGCCGACGCCGGGGATCGGCACTCCGATGCCGATGCCGATCGAGCTGCATCCGGCGAGCACCGGCGCGGCGATCACGGCGATCACGGCGATCACGGCGATCACGGCGATTACGGCGACGGCGCGACACGACACGGCGGACGTCATCCGAGGCTCTCCTCAGCCGGGCGAAGCGGCCAACCGCGCCAGGCGCTCGCGCGCGGCGGCGTACTCGCGCGCCAGGCGCGCCACGAGTTCGCGCGCCGGCACGACGGCCTTCACGACGCCGATGCCCTGGCCGCAACCCCAGATGTCCGTCCATGCCTTGGCGGCGCGGCCGCTGCCGAACTGCATCGTCGCGATGTCGCCCTCGGGCAGGTGGTCGGGGTCGAGGCCGGCGGCACGGATCGACGGCGCGAGGTAGTTGCCGTGCACACCCGTGAACAGGCTCGAGTACACGATGTCGTCGCTCGTGCTGCGGACGATGCACTGCTTGTAGGCCTCGGGCGCCCGCGCCTCCTCGGTGGCGATGAAGGGCGAGCCGATGTAGGCGAAGTCGGCGCCCATCGCCTGCGCCGCCAGCACGGCGCCGCCGGTGGCGATGGCGCCGGACAGCGCCAGCGGCCCGTCGAACCACGCGCGGATCTCGGCCACGAGCGCGAACGGGCTCTTGACGCCGGCGTGGCCTCCGGCGCCAGCGGCGACCGGGATCAGCCCGTCGGCGCCCTTGTCGACCGCCTTGTGCGCAAACGTGTTGTCGATCACGTCGTGCAGCACGATGCCACCCCAGCCGTGCACGGCTGCGTTGACGTCGGGCCGCGCGCCGAGCGAGGTGATCACGATCGGCACCTTGTACTTGGCGCACACCGCCATGTCGTGCTCGAGGCGGTCGTTGCTCTTGTGCACGATCTGGTTGATCGCGAACGGCGCCGCCTTGCGCCCGGGATGCGCCCGGTCCCAGGCCGCGAGCGTCTCGGTGATCTCGGCCAGCCACTCGTCGAGCTGCGAGGCCGGCCGCGCGTTGAGCGCCGGCATCGCGCCCACGATGCCGGCCTTGCACTGCTCGATGACGAGGCGCGGGTTGGCGATGACGAACATCGGCGCGCCGATGATCGGGAGCGGCAGGTTCCGCAGGATGGGAGGCAGTGCCATCGTTCGCTCGGCAGGTGGATCGCGAAGATCGACGGGGAGGTTCCGGGGCCGATGCGGTCTTTCCAATTCGCTTCATCGCTCCACGGCGCGCGCTCGGGTCAGGCCGGCACGTCCACCGTGCCGGCGCTCAGAAGGCCTCGAGTTCGAACGCAGTCACGGACTCGGCGCCTTCGACGATGCGCTCGCGCCAGGTGGGCGCCTCGACCAGGATGTGCTCGGCGTAAAAGCGCGCGGTGGCGACCTTGGCACGCATGAAGGCGCCTTCGTCACCCGCGGCCAGCCGGGCCTCGGCGGCAAGCAGCGCGCGCGCCATCTGCCAGCCCGCCACCACGGTGCCGGCGAGCATGAGGTACGGCACGCTGCCGGCGTAGACCGCGTTCGGGCGCTCCTTGCCCTCGCGCACGACGTACTCGACGACGTCGACCAGCGCCTGGCGCCCGGCATCGAGCCGCCGTGCCATCGAGCCGCTGGCCGCACTGCCCGCCGCCTCGAGTTCGCGCACCGTGGCGGCGATCCGGGCCGCGATGGCGCGTGCCGTCGCACCGCCGTCGCGCGCGGTCTTGCGGCCGACGAGGTCGTTGGCCTGGATCGCCGTCGTGCCTTCGTAGATGGTCAGGATCTTGGCATCGCGCAGGTACTGCGCGGCACCGGTCTCCTCGATGAAACCCATGCCGCCGTGCACCTGCACGCCCAGGCTCGCGACCTCGAGCGCCATCTCGGTGCAAAGGCCCTTGACCAGCGGCACGAGGAATTCGTAGAAGGTCTGGTTCTCCTGGCGCACCCGGGCGTCGGCGTGTGCATGGGCGGCGTCGTGGGCGGCAGCGGCCACGTAGGCCAGCGCGCGGCAGGCTTCGGTGTGCGCACGCATGCGCATCAGCATGCGGCGCACGTCGGGGTGATGCACGATCGGTGCGGCCCTGGTCAGCGAGCCGTCCACCGGGCGGCTTTGCACGCGCTCGCGTGCGTAGGCCACCGCATGCTGGTAGGCACGCTCGGCCAGCGCGATGCCCTGGATGCCGACGCCGTAGCGCGCGGCGTTCATCATCACGAACATGTACTCGAGGCCGCGGTTTTCCTGGCCCACGAGGTCACCCACGGCGCCGCCGTGGTCGCCGTACTGCAGCACGGCGGTGGGGCTGGCCCTGATGCCGAGCTTGTGCTCGATGCTCACGCAGTGCACGTCGTTGCGCGTGCCGTCGGCCAGCACCTTCGGGCAGATGAACAGGCTGATGCCCTTGACGCCCTCGGGTGCGCCGGCCACGCGCGCGAGCACCAGGTGGACGATGTTGTCCGCCATGTCGTGCTCGCCGTAGGTGATGAAGATCTTGGTGCCGAAGAGCTTGTAGGTCCCGTCGGGCTGCGGCTCGGCTCGCGTGCGCACCAGCGACAGGTCGCTGCCGGCCTGCGGCTCGGTGAGGTTCATCGAGCCGGTCCAGCTGCCGTCGACCATCTTCGGAATGCAGGCGGCCTGCTGCGCGTGGCTGCCGGCGGTGAGCAGCGCCTCGATGGCGCCGTCGGTGAGCAGCGGGCACAGCGCAAAGCTCAGGTTGGCGCTGTTGAGCATCTCGGCGCAGGCCGCGTGGATGAGCTTGGGCAGGCCCTGGCCGCCGAACTCGACCGGATGCTGCAGGCCCTGCCAGCCGCCCTCGACGAACTGCCTGAAGGCCTCCTTGAAGCCGGGCGAGGTCGTGACCCGGCCGGCGTGGAAGACGGACGGGTGCGTGTCGCCCGACTGGTTGAGCGGCGCCACCACGTTCTCGTTGAACCGCGCCGACTCCTCGAGCACCGCGGCGGCGGTGTCGTAGCCCGCCTCCTCGTGCCCGGGCAGTTGCGCGAGTGCGTCGATGCCGGCCAGTTCCTTCATCACGAAGAGCATGTCCCTGACGGGGGCGCGATAGCTCATGGTGGTCTCCTCGAAAACGGCAAGGGCGCCTCGTCCCGCGTTCGGAATGAGGCGCCCTGTGCGCGTGGCGACATCAGGCTCAGAGCTTGGCGACGAGTTCCGGCACCGCGGTGAACAGGTCGGCCTCCAGCCCGTAATCGGCGACGCCGAAGATCGGCGCCTCCGGATCCTTGTTGATGGCGACGATCACCTTGCTGTCCTTCATGCCGGCCAGGTGCTGGATGGCGCCGCTGATGCCGCAGGCGATGTACAGGCTCGGCGCGACGATCTTGCCGGTCTGCCCGACCTGCCAGTCGTTGGGCGCGTAGCCGGCGTCGACGGCGGCGCGGCTGGCACCGAGCGCGGCCCCGAGCTTGTCCGCCAGCGGCGTGAGCACCTCGTTGAACTTCTCGCTCGAACCGAGCGCACGGCCGCCGCTGACGACGATCTTGGCCGCCGTCAGCTCCGGGCGATCGAGCTTGGCGATCTCGGCACCGAGATAGGTCGAACTCCCGCTGTCGGCCACCGCTGCGATGCTCTCGACGGCCGCGCTGCCGCCGCTGGCCGCAGCGGCGTCGAAACCGGTCGTGCGCACCGTGATGACCTTGATCGGGTCGGCGCTCTGCACGGTGGCCATCGCGTTGCCGGCGTAGATCGGGCGTTCGAAGGTGTCCGGCGAGACCACCTTCGTGGCGTCGCTCACCTGCGCCACGTCGAGCAGCGCCGCCACGCGCGGCGCGACGTTCTTGCCGCCGGCCGTGGCCGGAAACAGGATGTGGCTGTAGCTCTTGGCCAGCGCCACCACCTGCGCGGCGAGGTTCTCGGCCAGGCCATGCGCAAGGGCCGCGCCGTCGGCGTGCAAGACCTTGGCCACGCCGGCGATCTGCGCTGCGGCCTGGGCCGCCGCAGCGGCGTTCTCGCCGGCCACCAGCACATGCACATCGCCACCGCAGGCGAGCGCAGCGGTGACGGTGTTGAGGGTCGCACGCTTGATCTGTGCGTTGTCGTGTTCGGCAATGACGAGGGCAGTCATCTCAGATCACCTTGGCTTCGTTCTTGAGTTTGTCGACGAGCGTGGCGACGTCGGGCACCTTGATGCCGGCTCCGCGCTTGGGCGGCTCGGCCACCTTGAGCGTCTTCAGCCGCGGCGCGACGTCGACGCCCAGATCGGCCGGCTTGACGACCTCGAGCGGCTTTTTCTTGGCCTTCATGATGTTGGGCAGCGTCACGTAGCGCGGCTCGTTCAGGCGCAGGTCGGTCGTGACCACCGCGGGCAGCTTGATGCGCAGCCGCTCGAGGCCGCCGTCGACCTCGCGCGTCACGCTCGCCGCGCCATCGGCCACCTCGACCTTGCTCGCGAACGTGGCCTGCGGCAGACCCGCCAGGGCAGCGAGCATCTGCCCGGTCTGGTTGCAGTCGTCGTCGATCGCCTGCTTGCCGACGATCACGAGCCCCGGCTGCTCCTTGTCGACCAGCGCCTTGAGCAGCTTGGCCACCGCCAGCGGCTGCAGTTCCTCGCCGGTCTCGACCAGGATGGCACGGTCGGCGCCGATCGCCATCGCCGTGCGCAGCGTCTCCTGGCACTGCGCGACGCCGCACGAGACGGCCACGACCTCGGTCGCGACGCCCTTTTCCTTCAGCCGCATCGCCTCCTCGACGGCGATCTCGTCGAAGGGGTTCATGCTCATCTTGACGTTCGCGATGTCGACCCCGGTGCCATCGCTCTTGACGCGCACCTTGACGTTGTAGTCGACCACCCGCTTGACGGGCACCAGCACTTTCATCGGCCAGACTCCTAGACTCGGTTAAGTTCGAATGTCGAACCCGTGATTCTAGGCGGCTCGCGGCAGGCGCCTCGGCGCACGGCCGTGGTGCCCGGGACGGGACTCGAACCCGTACGCCCCCTTGCGAAGGCGGCGGAGTTTAAGTCCGCTGCGTCTACCGGTTTCGCCACCCGGGCCGGCGGTGCCGATCGTGCAGGGGTGCACTCAGGCCGATGGAGGCGCGAGCCGGAGTCGAACCGGCCTCAACGGATTTGCAATCCGGTGCATAACCGCTTTGCTATCGCGCCGTGTGCCGCCGATGCTAGCAAAACGAAGGGAAGCCGAAGCTTCCCTTGCGCTGCCGCAGCGGCGGCCTGTCTGGAGCGGGAAACGAGTCTCGAACTCGCGACCTCAACCTTGGCAAGGTTGCGCTCTACCAACTGAGCTATTCCCGCATGAGCGGCGCAGTATAGCCGAACTGCCTATCGGCGCCGCCTCGGCGGCGCGGGGTTGCGGCACTTCGCACACTGCGCGCGGCACGTTCAGCGGCGCTCGGGCTCTTCTTCCCGATGCTTGCGGGCGCGCTGCTCGGCGCGCGCGCGCTCTTCGGCCTGGGCGTGCTCGGGCCGCACCATCTCGCGCCCGGCGCCGGGCCGCTGCTCGTAGGGCGTGCGCACCGCACCGGGCGCATCGAGGCGGGCGGCGTGCGGCGTCGCGAACACCGCCGGGCGTTCGTGGCCGGCCTGCCAGCGCTGCCCGGCCTCGCGCATCGCCACTTCGCCGTGGTGCACCTGCGCCTGGGTCGGCGCGACGCGGCGCTGGCCCTCGGCGGCGCGCTCGGCAGCGCCGGGCTGCGCGGCCAGGCCGCCGGCGCCGCCGTTGTAGCTGACGCGATTGACGTTGTTGTTGACGATCACCGTCTTGTCGACATAGACGTTGGTGACGTGCGTCACGTCGACATGGCTGATCGCGGTGTTGTAGTAGAACTGGTTGCCGCGCCACTGGCCGCCCGAGTAGCCGACGCCGAAGTAGCCGAAGCCGTAATCGACGCCGCCGTAGAAGCCGACCTGCGCCCCCCAGTAGCCGGCATGCCAGCGGTAGCCACCGCCGGCCCAGCCCCACCAGCCGGGCGTCCACAGCAGCCCGACCGTCGGCGGCAGCACCCAGGTGCCCGGAATCCAGTAGTAGCCGCCTGCGCTCCAGCCCCAGTAGCCCGGCGTCCAGAGGTAGCCCGGGCCCGGCGCCAGCGGCTGCACGTAGAGCGGCAACGGCGGCGGCGCGATCTGCACTTCGGCGTCGACACCGACCACCGCGGGTGGCGCGATCACGCAGCCCGAGAGACCGCCCAGTGCGACCAGTGCGCTCAGCGTGGTGGCAGCGACGAGGTGGCGCATGTTCGACTCCCGAGCGGCGCGTTCAATGCGGCAGGCCGTCGGCCGACGCCGAGCCCGCCGGTACGGCGCCGGCGCCCGCGACGGCAGCGGGCGGTGCGGCCGGCTCCTCGTCGGGCAGCGCCTCGGGCGACTTCTCGAGCGCCAGTTCGAGCACCTGATCGATCCAGCGTACCGGAACGATGTCCAGATTGCTCTTGGCGTTCTCGGGGATCTCCTGCAGGTCCTTGACGTTCTCCTCGGGGATCAGCACCGTCTTGACGCCGCCGCGGTGCGCGGCCAGCAGCTTTTCCTTGAGGCCGCCGATGGCCGTGACCTCGCCGCGCAGCGTGATCTCGCCGGTCATCGCCACGTCGGCCTTCACCGGGATGCCGGTGAGCGCCGAGACGAACGCCGTCGTCATCGCGATGCCCGCGCTCGGGCCGTCCTTGGGCGTGGCGCCGTCGGGCACGTGGATGTGGATGTCGCGCTTCTCGAACGCCTCGTCCTTGATGCCCAGGCGCCGCGCGCGGCTGCGCACGACCGAGCGCGCGGCCTCGACCGACTCCTTCATCACGTCGCCCAACTGGCCGGTGCGGATGATGTTGCCCTTGCCGGGCATCACCGCCGCTTCCACGGTGAGCAGATCGCCGCCGACCTCGGTCCACGCCAGACCGACCACCTGGCCGACCTGGTTCTTCTTCTCGGTGCGGCCGAAGTCGAACTTGCGCACGCCGAGGAAGTCGTTCAGGTTGTCCTCGCCGACGGTGACCTTGCCGTCGTACTTCTTCAGCTGCAGGCCCTTGACGACCTTGCGGCAGATCTTGCTGATCTCGCGTTCGACCGAACGCACGCCGGCCTCGCGCGTGTAGTAGCGGATGATGCCGAGGATGGCGCCGTCGGTGAGCTCGAGCTCGCCGGCCTTGACGCCGTTGTTCTTCTCCTGCTTGGGCAGCAGGTAGCGCCTGGCGATGTTGAGCTTCTCGTCCTCGGTGTAGCCGGCCAGGCGGATGACCTCCATGCGGTCGAGCAGCGCCGGCGGGATGTTCATCGAGTTCGACGTCGCCACGAACATCACGTCCGACAGGTCGAAGTCGACCTCGACGTAGTGGTCGCTGAAGGTGTGGTTCTGCTCGGGATCGAGCACCTCGAGCAGCGCCGAACTCGGGTCGCCGCGGAAGTCCATGCCGAGCTTGTCGATCTCGTCGAGCAGGAACAGCGGGTTGCGCGTGCCGATCTTCGACAGCGACTGCAGCACCTTGCCCGGCATCGAGCCGATGTAGGTGCGGCGGTGGCCGCGGATCTCGGCCTCGTCGCGCACGCCGCCGAGCGCCATGCGAACGAACTTGCGGCCCGTCGCGCGCGCGACCGACTGCCCGAGCGAGGTCTTGCCGACACCCGGCGCCCCAACCAGGCACAGGATCGGCGCCTTGACCTTGTCGACGCGCT
>JAFECX010000133.1 GCA_018241895.1 Pseudomonadota bacterium | reverse complement strand
GGGGTGGTTTTGGGATGCATAGCTGTCCACCAATTCTTAGGTGGACACCATCGTCACGCACCATCACCTGCGCTGCAAGGTGGGGCCGCCGGACGCTCACTTGATAAGTGCAAAACTCAAGATACAAGCAACCTGTGAACGAACCATTCACGCCCGCTCGAGGCGCCCTGACCCCCCGCACGGCGCTGCAAATGCTCGCCCTATGGCGCGTGGTTGACGACAATTACCTTGGCCGAGCGGACAGGATAGTTGACGCCGGCCACGCGCTTGTCCTCCTTCAGTACCTGCAGCCAGTGCGCCAAGTAGGCAGCATGGTCGGGCTGCACCTCGGGCGTGACACCCAGGTCAGCACACAAAAACGCCGCGCCCAACTCGGCCACCAGTTCCTCGAAGGCATAGGCACGATCACCGAACCGCCGGCCGAACTCACGCGCGTTTCGGCGGGGGTGCCCGGTCCAGTGGATCAGCTCGTGAGCCTTGGTGGCGGTGTAGCTCTCGGCGTTGCGGAAGGCCTCGGCGGGTGGCAGCGGGATGAAGTCCCGCGTCGGGGGCATAGAAGGCGCGGCTGCCGCCATGGCAGAACGTTGCACCGGTCGCCGCAAAGAACGCCTCCGCCACCTGGTGCAACGGCAGCGGCGGCAGGGTAGGGGCCGGCGCTGCGGCGTACTGCGCCGGCAGGCCGTCGATCTGCTCGACGTTGAAGACGGTATAGCCCTTCATGAAAGCCACCTCGCGCTCGGCCTCCTCGCCGCGCTCGTTGGTCTCGCTCCTGGTGTACCGGTCGGCGTAGACCACCAGCGAGCCGGCCTCGCCCTTGCGAACCTGGCCGCCCAGTTCCTGGGCCTGCTTGTAGGTCATCCACGAGGGCGAGCCGAAGCCCTTGGCCTGCGCCTCGCCCCACAGCAGCAGCACATTGACCCCGCGGTACGGCGTGCCGTTGTGGCGCAACGGCCGCGAGATGCGGACCTCGGCATGGCCAGCGCTCCAAGGCTTCATCCACGGCCGGACACCGGCGGCCAGGTCCTCGACGATGCGATCGGTGACGCGCGCGTAGACATCGGCCTTCGCGGTCTGGGGGGTGGTCTTGCTGTTCACGGTCTTTGCTCCTTCAGGGCAGGGGTTGCGGATGCAACCGACGCCCGTCGGCGAGACCGGGGGTAGCAAAGGGCAAGGGCAACCAGGCCGGAGGGGGATCGCCCGGCCTGCACAAGCGCAGCGCGGAAGGCGGGGGACACCGGCCAGGATGGCGCCGCCAGGCGCTTCACCCTTGCCCGACGCGAGGGGCTGGCCCCTGAGCAGGGCCACGAGTTGAAGGCAAGGCCTTGATCTCGTGGCCTCGGTGCCCAGCGGCCCGGGCAGCCTGCCGGGGCCGATCAACCGGGGAGGGCGCTGTGCGCCGTCCACGCTGACCCCCGGCCGTTCCGCGCGAGGGATCGTTACCGGATGGCCGGGACCTGCGGGCCTGGTCCGCGTCAGCGGATAGAGCCCGACCCTGATGCACAGCATGAGGGTCGCGCCCTGCCGTTCAACCGAATCATGTATGGACAAGTGACATACAATGATGACATCACGAACGCAATACGCGAGAGGCACCCCATGGCCCAAGCTCAAGCCCAGGAACCCGTCACGATCAGCATCCGCGCCAAGGCCGGTCAGCGCGACCTGATCGACCAGGCCGCCGACCGCCTGGGCCGCAGCCGCTCGGACTTCATGCTCGAAGCCGCCTGCCGGCAAGCCGAGGACGTGCTGCTCGACCAGACCTACTTCACCCTCGACGCCAAGAGCATGGCCGCCTTCCAGGCCCTGCTCGACCAGCCGCCCGCGCCCACCGACCGCCTGCGCCGCACCCTCAAGGCCCGCGCGCCCTGGGCACCCGCGGAGAAGGCCGCCGCCACCGGCAAGGCAGCAGGCAAGAGCGCAGGAAAAGGCGGGAAGTGACCGCGCCGATGCTCTCGGCGCCGCAACCGCTGGCGGATCGGCACCAGCTCACCGACTTCGACAGCGGCGAGCCGGCCCTGGACGACTGGCTGAAACGCCGAGCGGCCAAGAACCAGGCCAACGGCTCGTCGCGCACCTACGTCGTGTGCGAGGGTGACACCGTCATCGGCTACTACTGCCTGGCCGCCGGCGGCCTCGGCCACGCCGAGGCGCCGTCCGGCATGAGGCGCAACCGGCCCGACCCGATCCCCGTGCTCGTCCTTGGCCGCCTGGCCATCCATAAGGACCACCACCAGAAGGGCATCGGCACCGCGCTACTCAACGACGCCATCCGGCGCGCGATCCAGGCCGCAGGCATCGCCGGCGTCACCGCGCTGCTGGTGCACGCGATCTCCGAGCAGGCCCGCCGCTTCTACCTCTCGCGCGGCTTCATCGAGTCACCCATCAAGCCCATGACCCTATGCCTGATGCTGGCCACGGTCGAGCAGGCGATGCGCGAACCGTAGAGGGAAGGGACAGGGGGGCATGACCAACGAAGCGTTCTCGCGCGTCAAGATCGACGCCCAGCTCCGCGACCAGGGCTGGGAGATCACGAATACGAACGCCGTGCGCTTCGAGTACGTGCTGCCCGATCGCACCAAGGCCGACTACGTGCTGTGCGACCGCAATGGCCGGTCGCTGGCCGTCGTCGAGGCGAAGAAGGCCGCCATCAACCCGGCCGAAGCCGAAGACCAGGCCAAGGCCTACGCCGCCCAGCTCGGCGTGCCCTACATCTTCCTGGCCAACGGCAACGAGATCCGCTTCTGGCAGTGGCAGACCGAAGCCTTCCCGCGCCTGGTCAAGACCTTCTTCTCGCAGGCCGACCTGGAACGTCGCACCGCCACGGCCCAGGTCAAGCGCGACCTTCTGTCGGTCGAGATCGACAAGCACATCGTCGAGCGCGACTACCAAACCGAGTGCATCGACACCCTGTGCCGCGAGATCCAAGCCGGCCGTCGCAAGCTGCTGGTCGAGATGGCCACCGGCACCGGCAAGACGCGCACCGCCGCCGCCTTCATCAAGCGCCTGTTCGAGGCCGGCGCGATCACCCGCGTGCTCTTCCTCGTCGACCGCATCCCGCTGGCCAAGCAGACCGAAGACGCCTTCGCCGAGCACTTGAGCGACTTCCCGGCCTACGTGCTGCGCGCCGGCCGACGCTTCCAGGACGAGAAGCGCATCACCATCACCACGCTGCAGAGCATGGTGAACATCAGTAGTCTCCCAACGTCCTCAAGCGAGTCGCGGGTAAGTTGATGATCGGTCAGCGCTTTTCGCGCGCCCAGACTGGTCTCGATTTGAACTTCGAGCGCCAGACTTGCCGCCGTCTGCGGGGCTG
>JAFECX010000132.1 GCA_018241895.1 Pseudomonadota bacterium | reverse complement strand
GGGCGCCGGGGCCGTCTCGCGCGCCCTTGCGTGCGGCGTCGCGCGCGTCGCGGCGCCCGCCGCGGCCGCATCGCTGCTGGCGGTGCAGGCGCCGGCGCAGGCGCAGATGCGCATCGAGCCGACCTTCTCGGCCTCGCTCACGCTCACCGACAACCGCGATCTCGGCAGCACGAACCGCAAGGCCGATGCGATCCTGCAGTTCGGCCCCGGACTGAACGTGCGCAGCGCGAACGGGCCGCTGCAGGGCAACCTCAGCGTCGTGTTCAACGAGACGCTGTACGCGCGCGACAGTTCGCGCAACACGCTGCAGACGTCGCTGGCGGGCGTCTTTCGCCTCGAGGGCGTGCCGCGTCAGGCCTGGATCGACGGCAGCGCTTCGGTCTCGCGGCAGTCGATCTCGGCCTTCGGGCTGCAGTCGTCCTCGCCGACGCAGGTCAACGCCAACACGTCGCAGGTGACGACGCTGATGCTCGCGCCGACGCTGGCCGGGCGCATCGCCGGGCTGGTCGATGCGCAGGCCCGCGTCGCCTGGACCACCTCCAGCTCCAGCGGCACGAGCGTCGGCGATATGGACAGCGTCGCCGGCACGCTGAGCCTGGGGCGGCAGCTGGGGCTGCTCGGCATCGGGCTCAACGTCGGGCATCTGGTCAGCGGCCCGCGCGGCGCGCCCAAGACCACCCAGGACACGGCGGTCGGCACGGCGTCGTTCGTGCCCGATCCCGAGCTGCGCCTGTCGCTG
This sequence comes from Pseudomonadota bacterium, assembly GCA_018241895.1. Lineage (GTDB taxonomy): Bacteria > Pseudomonadota > Gammaproteobacteria > Burkholderiales > Burkholderiaceae_C > Rubrivivax. The sequence continues at coordinate 42,139 of JAFECX010000132.1, read as the reverse complement.
CGCCGCGGCTGGGAGAAGGACAAGTTCGGCAGCACGCTGGACACGAGCTCGAGCTTCTGGGGCTACGGCGTCGACTGGTTCCCCACGGTGCGCACGTCGCTGTCGCTGCAGGCCGACCGCCGCTTCTTCGGCAATTCGCATGCCTTCACGCTGACGCACCGCCTGGCGCGCTCGGTGTGGAGCTACACCGACAGCCGCGCGCTGAGCGGCGGCGACCTGCTCAACACCGACGCGCGCTCGCTGCTCGACCGCTACCAGCAGGCTTACGGCGAGTGCATGCTGGCGTTCGGCCAGAACCCGCAGGCCACGCCGCTGTGCGAGGCGCTGGCGCGCGCCAGCGTCGGCCTCGATCCGACGGGCAAGGGCGGCTTCCTCAACTCGGCGCAGTCGATCCAGCGCAGCCAGGTGTTCAGCGTGGCGCTGAGCGGCGTGCGCACGACGCTCACGCTGGCGGCAACGCGCACGCTGTCGCAGCAGCTGCAGGGCGTGAGCTACGCCAGCGGCGACCTGAGCCTGGTCGGCCGGGTGCGGCAGTACGGCGTCACGGCCAGCGTCGGGCACCGGCTGACGCCGACGGCCACGCTCACGCTCACCGCCGGCGACCAGAAGACCTCCGACTCCGGCCCGCTGGCCGGCAACGATCTGCGCACCTTCACGGCCGCCGTGAGCGAGACGCTCACGCAGGGCGTCACCGGCATGCTGCTGGTGCGCCACAGCCGCTTCGCCAGCCGGAGCAATCCGTACACCGAGTCGGCCATCGTCGGCTCGATCGGCATGACGTTCTGAGCCTCGACACGCCATGTACGAAGCCTTCTACGGCCTCAAGAGCAAGCCGTTCCAGCTCAACGCCGACCCGCAGTTCTACTTCGCGAGCAAGCAGCACCGGCGCGCCAAGGCCTACCTCGAGTACGGCGTCTCGCGCAACGAGGGCTTCATCGTCATCACCGGCGAGATCGGCGCCGGCAAGACGACGGTGCTGCGCAGCCTGATCGAGAGCCTGCACGGCACCAACGTCGTCATCGGGCATCTGGTGACGACGCAGCTCGGCGCCGAGGACACGCTGCGCATGGTGGGGGCGGCGTTCGGCTTTCGCGTCAAGGACGTGCCCAAGAGCGAGCTGCTGATCACGCTCGAGGCGTTCCTGATCAGCCAGACGAGCAAGGGCAAGCGCTGCCTGCTGATCGTCGACGAGGCGCAGAACCTCAGCCCGAAGGCGGTCGAGGAGCTGCGCATGCTCAGCAACTTCCAGTTCGGCAACCAGGCGCTGCTGCAGAGCTTCCTGGTCGGCCAGCCGGAGTTCCGCGAGATCCTGCAGCGCCCCGAGATGGAGCAGTTCCGCCAGCGCGTGGCGGCCACCTGCCACATCGGGCCGCTGGACGCCGACGAGACCAAAGGCTACGTCGAGCACCGCCTCAAGTGCGCCGGCGCCACCGACAAGCCGAGCTTCGAGCCGGCGGTGTTCGAGCAGGTCCACAGGTACAGCGGCGGCATCCCGCGCAAGATCAACGCCGTGTGCGACCGGCTGCTGCTGATGGGGTTCCTCGGCGCGCGCTCGCACCTCACGGGGGCCGACGTGGCCGAGGTGGTCGAGGAGTTCGCGCGCGAGGCGGCGGTGCCGACGCGCCCGCTCGCCGTGGCGGCCGGGGCGGGTGCCGCCGACGCCGACGCCGAGCTGGACCTGTCGCGGCTGCAGATCGGGCCCGAGGAAGCGGCCTCGATGGCCAAGACGCTCGAGCAGCTCACGAAGGAGCAGCGCCTGGACCAGATGCAGCGCCTCGAGCGCAGCCTGCTGCGCCTCGAGCGCAGCAACGGCCAGATGCTCAAGCTGCTCGAGACGCTGGTCGGCGCGCTGCACAGGAACGGCGGCGCCAAGCCATGACGCCGCGCCGCCGCAAGCTGCCGCGCGGCGCCGTGCGGCACCGCGCGCGGTGACGCGCGCGGCGATGCGCGCCACCGTGCACCCGGCCCGAACCGCAGACGACCTGCCCCGCATGCCCGCCCCCGCGATCACCAACGCGCTGACGATCGACGTCGAGGACTATTTCCAGGTCTCGGCGCTGGCGCCGTACATCGCGCGCAGCGGGTGGGACGCGCAGGCGTGCCGCGTCGAGCGCAACGTCGAGCGCATCCTGCAGATGCTGGCGCGGCACGGGGTGCGCGCCACCTTCTTCACGCTCGGCTGGATCGCCGAGCGCTACCCGCCGCTGGTGCGCAGCATCGTCGCGCAGGGCCACGAGCTGGCCAGCCACGGCCATGCGCACGAGCGCGCGAGCGAGCTCGACCGCGCGGCGTTCCGCCAGGACGTGGAGCGCGCCAAGAAGCTGCTCGAGGACCTGGGCGGCCGCGAAGTCAGGGGCTACCGCGCGCCGAGCTTTTCCATCGGCCGCGCCAACCTGTGGGCGCTCGACGTGCTGGCCGAGACCGGCCACCGCTACAGCAGCAGCATCTACCCGATCGCCCACGACCACTACGGCATGCCCGATGCGCCGCGCTTCGCGCACCGCGTGGCCGAGGGCCTCATCGAGATCCCGGCGACGACGGTGCGCCTGGGCGGGCGCAACCTGCCTGCGGGCGGCGGCGGCTACTTCCGGCTGCTGCCCTATGCCGCCAGCCGCTGGCTGATCCGCCGCGTCAACGCGGTCGACGCTCAGAGCGCCGTCTTCTACTTCCACCCCTGGGAGATCGACCCGGCGCAGCCGCGCGTGCCCGGCACCGACGCGAAGACGCGCTTTCGCCACTACGTGAACCTCGGTCGCACCGAAGGCCGCCTCGAGCGGCTGCTCGGCGACTTCCGCTGGGGCCGCATGGACGAGATCTTCCTCGCCGCGCCGGCGCTCTCGTCTCCCGCGACCGCCGTGCTGCCCGCCTCCCGTCCCCGTCGTGCCGACCCTCAGACGTCTTGACCCGGCCGCGCCGCGCGACCACGCCGCGTGGGACGCCTACGTGCTGGCGCATCCGCGGGCCACGTTCTTCCACCGTGCCGGCTGGCAGCGCGTGCTGCGCGAGGCGTTTCGCCACGACACCCACTTCCTCTACGTCGAGGAGGGCGGACGCGTGAGCGGCGTGCTGCCGCTGGCGCACGTGAAGAGCCTGCTGTTCGGCAGCTCGCTGGCCAGCCTGCCGTTTGCCGTGTATGGCGGCGTGGTGGCCGACGACGCCGACAGCGCCGCGCTGCTCGAAGCCGAGGCCGAGCGCCTGGCGCGCTCGCTCGGCGTGCGGCACCTCGAACTGCGCAACCTCGAGCGGCGCCACCCCGAGTGGCCCGAGCAGGACCTGTACGTCACCTTCCGCAAGGCGCTGCTGCCCGACGAGGAAGCCAACCTGCTGGCCATTCCGCGCAAGCAGCGCGCCATGGTGCGCAAGGGCATCAAGAACGGCCTGGCGAGCGCGCTCGACGAGGGCGTCGAGCGCTTCTTCGCCCTCTATGCCGACAACGTGCACCGCCACGGCACGCCGGCGCTGCCGCGGCGCTACTTCGAGCAGCTGCGGCGCGAGTTCGGCCGCGACTGCGAGGTGCTCACGGTGAGCAGCGCCGACGGCCGGCCGGTGTCGAGCGTGCTGAGCTTCTACTTCCGCGACGAGGTGCTGCCGTACTACGCCGGCGACGCCGAGGCCGCGCGCGAGCTCGCCGCCAACGACTTCAAGTACTGGGAGCTGATGCGCCGGGCCTGCGCGCGCGGCCTCGCGACCTTCGACTACGGGCGCAGCAAGCAGGGCACGGGCTCGTTCTCGTTCAAGAAGAACTGGGGCTTCGAGCCGACGCCGCTGCACTACGAATACCGCCTGTACAAGCGCGACGCGGTGCCGCAGAACAACCCGAGCAATGCCAAGTATCGGCTGCTCATCGAGACGTGGCGGCGCCTGCCGCTGGCGCTGGCCAACCGGCTGGGCCCGTACGTCGTGCGCAGCCTGGGTTGATGCCGGGAACCGCGATGGCGCGCCTGCTCTTCCTCGTGCACCGCATGCCGTACCCGCCCGACAAGGGCGACAAGGTGCGCTCGTACCACCTGCTGCGCCAGCTCGCGGCGCAGCACCGCGTGTTCGTCGGCTGCTTCGTCGACGACGCCGACGACGAGCTGCACGTCGACACGCTGCGCGCGCTGTGCGCCGGCCTGTACGTGCGGCGGCTGCGCCCGGCGGCGGCGCGCGTGGCGAGCCTGGCCGGCCTCATCGAAGGCGACCCGCTCACGCTGCGCTACTACCGCGACGCCGCGCTCGGGCGCTGGGTGCGCGAGACGGTCGAGCGCGAGCGCATCGACGCCGTCATCGTGTTCTCGTCGTCGATGGCGCAGTACGCCGAGGGCCTGGGCGTGCCGGTGCTGGTGGACTTCGTCGACGTCGACTCGGCCAAGTGGAGCGAGTACGCGCCGGCGCACCGCTGGCCGCTGTCGTGGCTGTACCGGCGCGAGGGCGAGCGGCTGCTCGCCTACGAGCGCAGCGTGGCCGCGCGCGCCGAGCGCTCGTACTTCGTCACCGACAAGGAGACGGCGCTCTTTGCCGGCCTGGCGCCCGAATGCGCGGCGCGCTGCGAGACGCTGGGCAACGGCGTCGACGCCGAGTACTTCGCGCCCGACGCGGCACGCGCCTCGCCGTTCGCGCCCGACGAGACGCCGCTCGTGTTCACCGGCGCCATGGACTACTGGCCCAACGTCGACGCCGTGTGCTGGTTCGCGCAGGAGATGCTGCCCGCGCTGCGCGCGCGCCGGCCCGACGTGCGGCTGCACATCGTCGGGCGCCAGCCGGCGCCCGCGGTGCGCGCGCTGGCCGGGCCGGCGGTGAGCGTGAGCGGCACCGTGCCCGACGTGCGGCCCTACCTGCAGCACGCGCGCGTCGTCGTCGCGCCGCTGCGCCTGGCGCGCGGGCTGCAGAACAAGGTGCTCGAGGCGATGGCGATGGCGCGCCCGGTGGTCACGGCCGCGGCCTGCGCCGAGGCCATCGAGGCGCGCCTGGGCGTCGAGCTGGCCGCCGCGCGCAGCGCCGCCGATTTCGTGCGCGAGATCGACGCGCTGCTGGCCGACGCGCCGCGCGCCGAGGCGCTGGGCGCCGCCGCGCGGCGTTGCGTGCAGCAGCGCTACAGCTGGGCGGCGCGGCTGCAGGCGATCGAGCACGACCTCCAGGCGCTGGTCGGCGCGCCGATATGCACGTCATGATGCACGCCACGATGCGCGCCGCGATGCACGCCACGATGCGCGCCGCGATGTGCGCCGCGATGCGCGCCGCGATGCGCGCCACGATGCGCGCCACGATGCGCGCCATGCGCGCGAGGATCGCGTCGCGATGAGCGCCATCCCCGCCGAGCTGCGCGCCGCATCACCGTGGCGCACGCCGCTCGTCGCCTGGCTGGCGCTGGTGGCGCTGCTGCTGCTCGCCTACCGCGACACCGTGGAGGTGATGGTCGGCATCTGGTACCGCTCCGAGACCTTCGCGCACTGCTTTCTGGTGCTGCCGCTCACGCTGTGGATGGTGTGGCGCCAGCGTGCCCATCTGGCCGCGCTGGCACCGCGGCCCGAGCCGCGCTGGCTGCTCGCGATGGCGGCGCTGGCGCTGGCGTGGCTGGCGGCGGGGCTGGTGGTCGTCAACGCCGCGGCCCAGTTCGCCTTCGTGGCGCTGCTGATCCTGTCGGTGCCGGCGATGTTCGGCTGGCCGGTGGCGCGCGCGCTGCTGTTTCCGCTGCTGTTCCTGTTCTTCGCCGTGCCCTTCGGCGAGTTCGTCGTGCCGACGATGATGGAGTGGACGGCCGACGTCACCGTCGGCGCGCTGCAGGCCACCGGCATCCCGGTGTACCGCGAGGGGCAGAACTTCGTCATCCCGAGCGGCAACTGGTCGGTGATCGACGAGTGCAGCGGCGTGCGCTACCTGATGGCGTCGTTCATGGTCGGCTCGCTCTTCGCCTACCTCAACTACCGCTCCTACCTGCGGCGTGCCGTCTTCATGCTGGTGGCGCTGGCGCTGCCGGTGGTGGCGAACTGGGTGCGCGCCTACATGGTGGTGATGCTGGCGCACCTGTCGGGCAACCGCATCGCGGTGGGCGTCGACCACATCCTGTACGGCTGGGTCTTCTTCGGCATCATCATCTTCCTGATGTTCATGGTGGGTGCGCGCTGGGCGCAGCCGGATGCGCCGCCGCCGGCTTCGGCGGGCCGTCCGGCGGGCCTGGCGACCGGCTGGGGCCGCCGCGGCGCCTGGACGCTGGCGCTTGCCGCGGCCGTGCTCGTGCTGCTGCCGCCGTGGACGCTGGCCGCGCTGCAGCGCGCCGAGGGCAGCGCGGCGCCGGCTCGGCTGGCGCTGCCCGCGGCCTGGCCCTCGGGCTGGTCCGACGCGGGCGCGGCGCTGCCCGAGTTCACGCCGCAGTTCGCCGAGCCGTCGGTGCTGGCCACGGGCGTCTACCGCGCCGCGGCCGGCACGGTCGGCGTGCAGCTCGCCTACTTCCGCGGCCAGAACGAGGAGCGCAGGCTCGTCAGTTCGTCGAACATGCTGGTGGGCATGCGCGACCGGCGCTGGGGCATCCCCACCGTCGGCAGCCGGGTGCTCACGGTGGACGGCCGCGAGGTGGCGCTGCGCAGCGCCGACGTCCTCGACCGCGACCAGGGTTTCGGCGCACGCCACCGCCTGCAGGTCTGGCGCCTGTACTGGATCGACGGCCGCTACGTCGGCGGCGACATCGAGGCCAAGCTCGCGCAGGCGCTGGCGCGCGCACGCGGCCACGGCGACGACGGCGCGCTCGTGCTGCTGTACGCCGAGGGCGATCCGCAGGACGCCGGCCGCACGCTGCAGGCCTTTGCCGACGCCAACCTGGGCGCGCTGTCCAGCGTGCTCGAGCGCACGCGCCGCGCGCGCTGATCCGACCATCCGAAGACCGAGAGGGAGTCCCCGCAGTGAACACCGTCGCCGTCATCGGGCTGGGCTACGTCGGCCTGCCCCTGGTCGTCGAGTTCGGCAAGCAGATGCGCACCATCGGCTTCGACATCGCGCAGCACAAGGTCGACGCCTGCCTGGCCGGGCACGACCCCTCGCGCGAGCTCAGCGACGCGCAGATGGCCGCCGCCACGCACGCCGTCTACACCAGTGATGCGGCGCTGCTCGGCGAGGCCGACGTCATCGTCGTCGCCGTGCCGACGCCGGTGGACGCGGCGCACATCCCCGACTTCCGCCCGCTCGTGGGCGCCTCGACGAGCGCCGGGCGCCACATGAAAAAGGGCGCCACCGTCGTCTACGAAAGCACCGTCTACCCGGGCGCCACCGAGGAGGTGTGCATCCCGGTGCTCGAGCGCGAATCGGGCCTGCAGTGGAAGCGCGACTTCTTCGTCGGCTACAGCCCCGAGCGCATCAACCCGGGCGACCAGGAACACACGCTGACCAAGATCCTGAAGATCGTGAGCGGCGACACGCCCGAAACGCTGGACAAGGTGGCCCGGCTCTACGAGCGCATCGTCGTGCCCGGCGTGCACCGCGCCAGCAGCATCAAGACGGCCGAGGCGGCCAAGGTGATCGAGAACACGCAGCGCGACCTCAACATCGCGCTGATGAACGAGCTGGCCATCCTCTTCGACAAGCTCGGCCTGGACACCACCGAGGTGCTGCAGGCCGCCGGCACGAAGTGGAACTTCCTGAAGTTCAAGCCCGGGCTCGTGGGCGGCCACTGCATCGGCGTCGACCCGTACTACCTCACGCACAAGGCCGACATGCTCGGCTACCACCCGCAGGTGATCCTGGCCGGGCGGCGCATCAACGACGGCATGGGCAAGTTCATCGCCGAGCAGACGATCAAGCAGATGATCGCCGCCGGCAGCCACGTCAAGGGCGCCAGGGTCAACGTGCTCGGCCTCACCTTCAAGGAGAACTGCGGCGACCTGCGCAACAGCAAGGTGATCGACATCGTCCGCGAGCTGCGCAGCTACGGCGTCGAGGTCTCCGTGGCCGACCCGCAGGCCGACCCCGCCGAGGCCATGCACGAGTACGAGGTGCAGCTCGTGCCCTTCGACGCGCTGCCGCGCGCCGACGCGCTGGTGGCCGCCGTCGCACACCGCGAGTACGCCAACCTCGGCCCCGACGAACTGCGCGGCAAGCTTGTCGCAGGCGGCGCCTTCGTCGACGTCAAGGCCGCGTTCGATGCGAAGGCGCTCGAGGCGGCGGGGTACCGGGTGTGGCGGCTTTGAGGCGGCATCCGAAGCCGAGCCGGACCGGCGCGGTATGGGGCGGACCGAATGGCTGCATGCGCCTCCACGATTCGTCCTTCGCATCGGAGCGCGTCGCATGAGGATTCGCTACTTCGAGGACACGGACACGCTGCTCATCGAGTTGCGTGACGCGCAGGTGGTGCAGACGCGCGATCTCGACGAGAACACGCTGGTCGATGTGGACGCACAGGGCCGGCTGGTGGCGATCACGATCGAGCATGCGAAAGACCGGGCCGAACTCGGCCGCTTCACCTACGAGCGCGTGGAGGCGTGAGCTGTCGGGTGCCGATACACGGCCCCTCATCGCCCACGTCGTCTACCGCTTCGACACGGGCGGCCTCGAGAACGGCGTCGTCAACCTGATCAACCACCTGCCGGACGACGCATTCCGGCATGTCGTGGTCTCGCTCACCGAGGTGACGGCGTTTGCGCAGCGCATCCGCCGGCCCGACGTGCGCTGCATCGCGCTGCACAAGGCACCGGGGCACCTGTGGCGGCTCTATCCGCGGCTGGTGGGCCTGTGGCGCGAGTTGCGTCCGGCCATCGTGCACACGCGCAACCTGGCGGCGCTCGAGGTGCAGCCCGCGGCCTGGCTGGCCGGCGTGCCGCTGCGCATCCACGGCGAACACGGGCGCGACGTGGGCGACCTCGACGGCAGCAACCGCACCTACCAGCGCGTGCGGCGGCTGTACCGGCCGTTCGTGCACCACTGGTTCGCGCTGTCGCGCGACCTGCAGCAGTACCTGCTCGACAAGGTGCACGTGGCGCCGGCGCGCGTGACGCAGGTCTACAACGGCGTCGACACCGGGCGCTTTTGCCCGGGCGCGGCCGGGCCGGCGCCGATTGCCGGCGGCCCGTTCGATCCGGCGCGGCACTGGCTCGTCGGCACCGTCGGGCGCATGCAGACGGTGAAGGACCAGCCGACGCTGGTGCGTGCCTTCGTGCGCGCGCTCGAGCTCGAACCGGCGCTGCGCCAGCGGCTGCGCCTCGTGCTGGTGGGCGACGGCGCGCTCAGGCCGGCCTGCGAGGCGCTGCTGGCCGAGGCCGGTGCGGCCGATCTGGCGTGGCTGGCCGGCGAGCGCACCGACGTGCCCGACGTGATGCGCGGCCTGCACGCCTTCGCGCTGCCCTCGCTGGCCGAAGGCATCTCCAACACCATCCTCGAGGCCATGGCCAGCGCACTGCCGGTGCTGGCGACCGCCGTCGGCGGCAATGCCGATCTGGTGGCTGCCGGCCGCACCGGCCTGATCGTGCCGCCGGCCGACGCCGAGGCGATGGCGCACTCGCTGCTGCGGCTGGCCGCCGATCCGGCGCAAGCGGCCGCGATGGGGCGCGCAGGCCGCACCGTGGTGATCGAACGCTTCAGCCTGCAGGCGATGGTCGATACGTACCGGGCTGTCTACGAACGTGTGCGGCGCTGAACTCCGGTGCGCACAACGGCGCTGTCATCGAAGCGACTGCAGCCATCGCCAGCTCACGTATCACGCCAGCAGGCGCGCACGGAACTCGTCGCGCTCGAGCCCCTGGCGTTCGGCGACCGCAGCGACGATTGCAGCCAACGATGTCGGCGTCCACGGCGCGGGCAACGCAGCCACCTTCCGGCGCTTCTTCGACGATGAAGTGGATTTCGCCCATGACGTCGAGTCTCCCACCGTGTTGTGAGCCGCACGGAGGATTGTGACCGGAGCGTGCCTGCCCGGCGCAGGAAGGCGGGCACGCAATCGTGGGCACATCGGCCCCGCACCCTGTGTCGTAAATCATGCCGCCCGCTGCGGCGGCGGGGCCAGCGGCTGCCGGGGCCGTGGCGCTCGCCTACCATTGCCATTTCCCTCCCGCGCGGCCGGCGAACCGGCCGTGCTTCGGTCAACCACCCCCATGTGCGGCATCACCGGCATCTTCGATACCCGCGGCCGGCGCGAAGTCGAGCGCGCGGTGCTCGCGCGCATGAACGACTCGCAGCGCCACCGCGGCCCCGACGAGGGGCGCCTGCACGTCGAGCCCGGGCTGGGCTTCGGCCACCGGCGGCTGTCGATCATCGACATCGCCACCGGGCAGCAGCCGCTGGCCAACGAGGACGGCTCGGTGGTCGTGGTCTTCAACGGCGAGATCTACAACTACCGCGAGCTGATGCCCGAGCTGCAGGCCGCGGGGCACCGCTTTCGCACCAAGAGCGACACCGAGTGCATCGTGCACGGCTGGGAGCAGTGGGGCGAGCGCTGCGTGGAGCGCCTGCGCGGCATGTTCGCCTTCGTGCTGTGGGACCGCAACCGGCAGACGCTGTTCATGGCGCGCGACCGCCTGGGCGTCAAGCCGCTGCACTACGCGCTGCTGCCCGACGGCACGCTGCTGTTCGGCAGCGAACTGAAGTCGCTGCTCGCGCACGGCGGCATGTCGCGTGCGCTCGACCCGCTGGCCGTCGAGGAGTACTTCGCGCTCGGCTACGTGGCCGAGCCGCGCACCATCTTCACACAGGCGCGCAAGCTGCCGCCGGCGCACACGCTCACGCTGCGCCGCGGCGAGCCGCTGGCCGAGCCGCGCGAGTTCTGGGACGTGCGCTTCACGCTCGGCAACCCGAACACGCTGGCCGAAGCCTCGGCCGAGCTGCAGCAGCGGCTGCAGGAGTCGGTGCGGCTGCGCATGATCTCCGAGGTGCCGCTGGGCGCCTTCCTGTCGGGCGGCGTCGATTCGAGCGCCGTGGTGGCGACGATGGCGGGCCTGTCACCCGAGCCCGTCGACACCTGCTCCATCGCCTTCGACGACCCCAGGTTCGACGAGAGCGAGTTCGCGCAGAAGGTGGCTGAGCGCTACCGCACGCGCCACCACGTCGAGACGGTGCGCTCGGACGACTTCGACCTCGTCGACACGCTGGCGCGGCTGTACGACGAGCCCTACGCCGATAGCTCGGCCATCCCCACCTATCGCGTATGCCAGCTCGCGCGCAAGCACGTCACGGTGGCGCTGAGCGGTGACGGCGGCGACGAGAGCTTCGCCGGCTACCGCCGCTATCGCATGCACCTGATGGAAGAGCGCATGCGCTCGCTGCTGCCGGCGGCCGTGCGGCGGCCGCTGTTCGGGCTGCTCGGTCGCGTCTACCCCAAGGCCGACTGGGCGCCGCGCGTGTTTCGCGCCAAGACCACCTTCGAAGGCATGGCGCGCACCTCGGTCGAGGCCTACTTCCACTCGGTGTCGCTGCTGCGCGGGCCGATGCGCAGCGCGCTGTTCAGCACCGCAATGAAGCGCGAGCTCGGCGGCTACGACGCGCTCGAGGTGTTCCGGCGCCACGCCGCACGCGCCGGCACCGACGATGCGCTCGCGCTCGTGCAGTACCTCGACCTCAAGACCTATCTGGTGGGCGACATCAACACCAAGGTCGACCGCGCCAGCATGGCGCACAGCCTCGAGGTGCGCGAGCCGCTGATGGACCACAAGCTCGTCGAGTGGCTGGCCACGCTGCCCACCTCGATGAAGGTGCGCGCGCAGGAGGGCAAGTTCCTGCTGAAGAAGACGATGGAGCCGCTGTTGCCGGCCGACGTGCTGTACCGCCCGAAGATGGGCTTCTCGGTGCCGCTGGCGCGCTGGTTCCGCGGGCCGCTCGCGCAGCGCGTGCGCGACGCCGTGCTCGGCGAGCGGCTGGCCGCCACCGGCTGGTTCGAACGCGGCTACCTCGAGCACCTGGTGCAGGCGCACCAGGCCGGCACGCGCGACCACAGCTCGCCGCTGTGGTCGCTGCTGATGTTCGAGGCCTTCCTGCGCAATGTGGCGGACGAGGCGCCTGCAGCGGCGTGGCAACCGCAAGAGCAGCGGGTTGCTGCGTCGATGCTGTCGTAACCGCTGGGAGTTCGTGATGCAGGTTCAGCGCAAAGTCATCGATGTCCGAGATACGCGGGTCTTGCTCGAACTGCCGCAATCGTTCGTCAATCGTCGCGTCGAGGTCATTGCGTTGACGATCGACGAGGAGCCGGTGGCTGCCCTCGCGATCCGCAGGCCGCATCCTGACCTGGCGGGCAAGGGACGAACGCTGGGTGATCTGATCTCCCCCATCGTCGATCCAGAGGACTGGGCCGACCCACAATGATCGTGCTCGATACCCATATTTGGTACTGGTGGATCAATGCCGATCACGACCGGCTTTCGTCGGCCCAATCGGAGGCCGTGCGCGCTTCGGAGCGCGTTGGCGTGAGTGCCGTGTCGTGCTTCGAAATGGCACAGGCCGTACGACGTGGGAAGATCGAACTGACTGTCCCCCTGCGTGAGTGGTTCGCAAAGGCCCTGGATGGGTCGCTGATAGAGGTGCTGCCCCTTACGCCAGCGATCCCGGGGCGCGCTGTCGAATTGACGGACCGTCATCGCGACCCTTTCGACCGGACCATCATTGCCACGGCCCTGGAGCTGGATAGGCAGTTGGCATCGGCAGACGGCCAGCTTCCCGCATACGCCGAGCTTGCCGGGCGGCTGGTGGTCTGAAGCGCAGCCGCAGCACGTACACGGCACGGCCATGCGCATCCTGCACGTCCTCGACCACTCGATCCCGCTGCACAGCGGCTACACGTTCCGCACGCTCGCCATCGTGCGCGGGCAGCGGCGCCTGGGCTGGGAGACCTTCCACCTCACCGGCCCCAAGCACACCGGCGCGGCGGCGCCCGAAGAAGACGTCGACGGGCTGCGCTTTCACCGCACGAGCGCGCCGCAGGGCGCGCCGGCGCTGCCGGGTCTCGATCAATGGCTGCTGATGCGCCAGATCGAGGCGCGCCTCGAGCAGGTGGCGCGCCAGGTGCAGCCGCACGTCCTGCATGCGCACTCGCCGGTGCTCGACGCCATTCCGGCGCTGCGCGTGGGCCGCCGGCTGGGCATCCCGGTGGTCTACGAGGTGCGCGCGTTCTGGGAAGACGCCGCCGTCGACCACGGCACCACGGCCGAAGGCAGCCTGCGCTATCGCCTCACGCAGCGCATCGAGACGCACGCGCTGCGCCAGGCGCGCCACGTGTTCACGATCTGCGAGGGCCTGCGGCGCGACATCGTCGCGCGCGGCATCGCGCCCGGGCGCGTGACGGTGATCCCGAACGCGGTCGACATCGAAACGTTCGAGCCCGGCGGCACGCCCGATGCGGCGCTCGCGGCCGCGCTCGGCCTGGCCGGAGCCACCGTGGTCGGCTTCATCGGCAGCTTCTACGCCTACGAGGGGCTCGATCTGCTGCTCGAGGCGCTGCCGGCGCTGCTGGCGCGCCGCCCCGAGGTGCGCGTGCTGCTGGTGGGCGGCGGCCCGCAGGACGCGGCGCTGAAGGCGCAGGCCGCGGCGCTCGGCCTGGCCGACAAGGTGGTCTTCACCGGCCGCGTGCCGCACGCCCAGGTGCAGCGCTACTACGACCTCGTCGACGTGCTCGCCTACCCGCGCCACAGCATGCGCCTGACCGAACTGGTGACGCCGCTCAAGCCGCTGGAGGCGATGGCGCAAGGGCGCCTGCTCGTGGCCAGCGACGTCGGCGGCCACAAGGAGCTGATCCGCCACGGCGAGACGGGCTGGCTGTTCGAGGCCGGCAACGCCCAGGCGCTGGCCGGCGCCGTCGACGAGCTGCTTGCGCACCGCGAGCGCTGGCCGGCACTGCGCGCGGCCGGCCGCGCCTTCGTCGAGCGCGAGCGCAACTGGACGCGTTCGGTGGCGCGGTACCGGCCGGTGTTCGAGGCGCTGGCCGCGGGCGTGCCGGCGTGAGCGGCTTCGCGGGCCTGCGCATCGCGCTGGTGGGGCCGCTGCCGCCGCCGGCCGGCGGCATGGCCAACCAGACCCGCCAACTCGCGGAACTGCTGCGCGCCGCGCGCGCCGAGGTGGAACTGGTGCAGACCAACGCGCCGTACCGCCCGGCGTGGCTCGGCCGCGTGCCGATGCTGCGTGCGGCGGCGCGCCTGCTGCCGTACGCCGTGCGGCTGTGGAAGGCGGCCGGGCGCAGCGATGTCTTTCACGTCATGGCCAACTCGGGGTGGTCGTGGCACCTGTTCGCGATGCCGGCGATCCGCATTGCCGCGCGGCGCGGCGTGCCGGTCGTCGTCAACTACCGCGGTGGCGAGGCCGCGAGCTTCCTCGCCCGCTCGCATCGCGTCGTGTGTGCCACGATCCGGCGCGCACGGGCGGTGGCGGTGCCCTCGGGGTTCCTGCAACGGGTGTTCGCCGAGCACGGCGTGGCCACCGAGATCGTGCCGAACGTGGTGGACCTCGCGCGCTTTCGCCCGCGCGCGGCCGTGCGCGCGCGCGGTGCGCACATCGTCGTCACGCGCAACCTCGAGCCGATCTACGACAACGCGAGCGCCATCCGTGCGCTGGCACGCGTGCGGCAGCGGCGGCCCGACGCCCGGCTCACGATCGCCGGCAGCGGGCCGGAGCAGGCCGCCCTGCAGGCCCTGGTCGACGAGTTGGGGCTGAACGACGCCGTGCGCCTGGCCGGCCGGCTCGAACGTGACGCGGTGGCGGCGCTGTACCGCGACGCCGACGTGGTGCTCAACCCGAGCACCGTCGACAACGCGCCCAACTCGCTGCTCGAGGCCATGGCCAGCGGGGTGCCCATCGTCAGCACCGAGGTCGGCGGCGTGCCCTATCTGGTGCAGCACGGCCGCACGGCGCTGCTGGTCGCGCCCGGCGACGTCGAGGCCATGGCCGATGCCATCGTGCGCCTGCTGGCCGACGATGCGCAGGCCGGGGCACTGGCGCGTGCCGGGCTCGAGGAGGTGCGGCGCTACACGTGGGACGAGGTCTCGCAGACGCTGGCGCGCCTGTACGCGCGCGTGACGGTGGCGGCGCCCCATCCGAGGGCCGACCCCAACCATGCGTGACCTGTTCGTCGCCACCATCGTCTTCGGGCTGCTGCCCGTGGTGCTGGTGCGCCCCTTCGTCGGCATCCTGCTGCTGGCGGGGCTCGGCTACCTGAACCCGCACCGCCTGTGCTACGGCTTCATGCTCGAGATGCCGGTCGTGATGATCGTGGCGCTCGTCACGCTCGTCGCCATGCTGGCTTCCAGGGAGGCCAAGCGCATGGTGTGGAGCCGCGAGGTGGTCGTGCTGGTGCTCTTCGTCCTCTGGATGGGCATCACGACCACGCAGGCCGTGTACTACGAGCCGGCGAGCACGCAGTACGTGAAGGTGATCAAGATCCAGATCCTCACCTTCATGGCGCTGCTGCTGCTGACGACGCCCGAGCGCGTGCACCTGCTGGTCTGGGCGATCGTCTTCTCGATCGGCTTCTACGGCCTCAAGGGCGGCATCTTCACCATCGTCCACGGCGGCGTGTACCGGGTGCAGGGGCCGCCCGGCACCTTCATCGAGGGCAACAACGAACTGGCGCTGGCGATGGTGATGACCATCCCGCTCATGCGCTACCTGCAGCTGACCGAGAAGAGCAACTCGATCCGGCTGGCGCTGACGGGTTGGATGCTGCTGACGGCCATCGCCGCCTTCGGCTCGCAGTCGCGCGGCGCGCTCGTCGCGCTCGTCTTCACCGGCGGCATGTTCTGGATCAAGAGCCGCAAGAAGTTCATGACGGCCGTGCTCGTCGCCGTCGCCGCGATCGTCGCGCTGAGCATCATGCCGCCCGAATGGTTCCAGCGCATGAACACGATCGAGACCTACCAGGACGACGAGTCGGCGCTCGGGCGCATCAATGCCTGGTGGACCGCGTATCACGTCGCCAATGCGCGCTTCTTCGGCGCCGGCTTCGAGATGTGGCGCCCGGGCGTGTTCGCCGCCTATGCGCCGGACCCGGGCAACGTCCGCGATGCGCACAGCATCTACTTCAAGGTGCTGGGCGAGCACGGCTGGATCGGCCTCGCGCTCTTCCTCACGCTGCTGGGGCTGACCTGGCTCAAGTGCGGCAGCGTGATCCGGCTGGCCAAGAAGCGGCCCGACATGACCTGGGCGCGCGACCTGGCGGCGATGATCCAGGTGGCGCTGGTGGCCTACATGTCGGCCGGCGCCTTCCTGGGCCTGAGCTACTTCGACTACGTCTATCACCTGGTGGCGATCGTCGTCGTGCTCTACACGTTCGTGCGGCCGGCGCCGGCTGCGCAGGCGGCACCGGCGCCCGACGTGGCTGCAGTGCCGCTGACCCTGGGGCTGGCGCTCAGTCGCCTGCGTCATGGCTAGCGGCGCGGGCCGCAGCAACCCGGGCCCTGAACCCCAGTGATGCCGAACCTCGCCCCGTGAAACTGCCCCGCTTCGTCGCCGGCGGCGTCGTCTATCCGCTGCAGGAACGCGCTTTCGGCCGCCCCACCTTCGGCTATCTCGCCGAGCTCGAGCGCAGCCAACGCCTCGACCGGGCAGGCGTCGAGGCGCTGCAGCTCGCCAGGTTGCGCCACCTGCTCGCGAGCGCGCACGCGCACAGCCCGTGGCACCGCGCGCGCCTGGACGCCGCCGGCCTGCGCCCCGACGAGGTGAGCTCGCTGGCCGACCTGCGGCACCTGCCCACGATGACCAAGGCCGACGCCGCGGCGCACGGCGAGCAGATCGTCTGGCGCGGCGCGCCCGGCGGCGTGTACCGCTACAACACCGGCGGCTCGAGCGGGCAGCCGCTCGTCTTTCACTTCGGCCGCCGGCGCCAGGCCTCGGATGCGGCCGGGCGCATGCGGGCGCGCCGCTGGTGGGGCGTGGAGCCGGGCGAGCCCGAGGTCTACCTGTGGGGCGCGCCGGTCGAGCTGAACAAGACCGACTGGGTCAAGACGCTGCGCGACCGGCTCGTCAACCAGCTGGTCCTCAACGCCTTCGCGATGTCGCCCGCGCGCATGGACGGCTATCTGGATGCGCTCGAGGCGTTCCGCCCGCGCTGCCTCTACGGCTATGCCAGTTCGCTGGCGCTGCTGGCGGCGCACGCGCGCGAGCGCGGGCGGGCTCTGCGGCTGCCCGGCCTGCGCGTCGTGTGCACCACGGGCGAGCCGCTGTACGCGCACCAGCGCACGCTGATCGGCGCGGTCTACGGCGCACCGGTGGCCAACGAGTTCGGCAGCCGCGACATCGGCTTCACCGCCCACGAGACGCCGCAGGGGCAGATGCTGCTGATGAGCGAGAGCATCGCCCTCGAGGTGCTCGACGCCGAGGGGCGGCCGGTGCCCGACGGCGAGCTGGGCGAGGCGGTGATGACGGGCCTGTGCTCCGAGGCGCAGCCCTTCATCCGCTACCGCACGGGCGACATGGTGCGCCTGGCGACCGAGCCCGATCGCGCCGGCCGCGGCCTGCACGTGCTGGCCGAGGTGGTGGGCCGCCGCACCGATTTCCTGGTGCGTGCCGACGGCACCATCATGCACGCGCTGGCAGGCATCTACGTGCTGCGCGCCATCGAGGGCGTGGCCGAGTTCAAGCTCGTGCAGCACGCGGTCGATGCCGTCGAGGTGCTGGTGGTGGCCAACCGGCGCTGGACGCCGGCGAACGCGGCCGCCGTCGAGCACGGCCTGCGCCAGCGCCTGGGCGAGGCGGTGCGCGTGGACGTGCGCGTGGTCGAGCACATCGCGCCCGAGGCCTCGGGCAAGCACCGCTACGTGGTCAGCCACGTCGCGCTCGCGGGCGAGCTGGCGCAGGCCACGGCGCCGCATTGAGACTGCAACGCACATCGACATGGGAATCACCGAACTGGCACGGCTGCCGATCCGCTACAAGCCCTGGCAGCCGCGGCACCTGACGCTGATCTGGGACAACCTGCGCGGCGTGGCCGGCCCGTGCCACGCGCATCGCGTGCACCTGGCGGCGGCGATCGACTGGCTGTGCCGCGCGCAGGACGTGCGCAACGGGCATGCCGACGCCGGCGCCGTGTCGGCCGGCTGGAGCTTCGAGGACGGCTGGCTGCCCGGCTACCCCGAGACCACCGGCTACATCATCGAGACCATGCTCGCCGCTGCGCACCTGCTCGGGCGCCCCGAGCTGCAGGAACGCGCGCAACGCATGATCGACTGGGAGCTGTCGATCCAGTTGCCCGACGGCGCCTTCCCGGGCCACTTCGGCGAGCCCGGCAGCCGCCCGGTGATCTTCAACACCGGCCAGATCATGCACGGCATGGTGGCCGGCTACACGCAACTGCAGCGCGCCGAGTGCCTGGACGCCGCGGTGCGCGCCGGCCACTGGCTGGCCGCGCAGCAGGACGCCGACGGGTGCTTTCGCCGCTTCGAGCACCACGACACGCCGCACGTCTACAACACGCGCGCCACCTGGCCGCTGCTGGCCACCGGCCTGCTGGCGGGCGAGCCGCGGCTGGTGGATGCCGCGCGGCGCCACATGGACTGGGCGCTGACGCAGCAGACGGCGAGCGGCTGGTTCGCCACCAATGCCTTCGTGCCCTCGCGTTCGCCGTTCACGCACACGATCGCCTACGCGATCCGCGGCCTGCTCGAAGCCGGCGTGCTGCTCGGCGAGGCGCGCTACCTCGACGCCGCCCTGAAGGCCGGGCGAGGGCTCGCGGCGCAGCAGCGCGGCGACGGCTGGCTGGCCGGCACCTACCGCGACGGCTGGGTGGCCGATGCCGGCTACGCCTGCCTGACCGGCATCGCGCAGATGAGCCTGAACTGGACGCGCCTGGCGCAGGCCGCGGGCGCCGACGAGCTGCGCGCGAACGCGCGCCGGGCGATCGCATACCTCAAGACGACGCAGCGGCTGCAGCACCCCAACCCCGCGGTCGAGGGCGGCATCGCCGGCTCGGCGCCGATCTGGGGCGACTACTCGCGCTTCGAATACCCGAACTGGGCCGCGAAATTCTTTGCCGACGCGCTGATGATGGACTTGGCCGACATCGCCGTGCCGCCGGTGCCGGCAGCGCTGCCGGTGCCGACGACGCTTGCGATGCCGACAACGCTTGCGATGCCGACAACGCTGGCGCCGGCCGCAGGAGGCCCGCATGGGTGAGGCCGCACCGCTGCGCGTGATGGTGTTGTGCGGGCGCAGCGCGCGCCACCTGCACGTGGCCAACGTGCTGTGCCGCTCGGCCGAGGTGCTGGCCATCGTGCAGGAAAGCGGCGGCGAGTTCTCGTGGAAGAAGCTCGCGCGCCAGCTGCGCCCCGACAACTTCGCGCGCAAGGCCTGGCGCTGGCTGCGCGACCGCCGCCGCTACGCCGGCAACCCGGAAGCGCGCTTCTTCTTCGGCGACCAGCCGCCCCGGCTCGACCGGCCCGAGCTCGTGCGCGAGGTGCCGCACATCAACCACCCCGACGTGCTCGCGCTCGCGCGGCAACTGCGGCCGGACCTCATCGCCGTCTTCGGCACTTCGCTCATCCGCGGCGAGCTGCTGAAGGAAGGCCGGCTCGGCATCGCCAACCTGCACGGCGGGCTGTCGCCCGAGTACCGCGGCGCCGACTGCACGTTCTGGGCGCTGTACAACCGCGAGCCGCAGAAGGTGGGCTGCACGCTGCACTGGATCGACGCCGGCATCGACACCGGCGGCCTGATCGCCCACGTCGCCCCGCAGGTGCGGCCCGACGACGACGAACTGCGCCTGTTCTGGCGCGCCGTGCAGTCCAGCGCCGAGGTCTACGGCCAGCTGCTGCACCGGCTGGCCGCGGGCGAGCGCTTCGGGCAGCGCCAGCCGCACAAGGGGCGGCTGTACCAGGTCAGGCAGCGCGGGCTGCGGCACGAGCGCGAGGTGGCGCGATCGCTGCGCGCGGGGCTGCTGCGCGGTGGCGGTCTCGAGCTGCGCGTCACCTGGTACCCGGCGCCCGCCTCGACGCCGCGCAGCGCCGCCGGCGCCCGGGCGGCCGTGGCCTGATCGAGCGCCCGTGGCGAGCGGGTCCGCGGTCGCGGCCGCAGGGCTGGCCACTTGGCTGGTGGCCGGGCTGGCGGCCGGGCTGGCGGCCGGGCTGGCGGCCGGGCTGGCCGCCTGGCTGGTGGCCGCCGCACTGCTGCTTTGGGCGTACCGCCGCGAGCTCGCACGGCTGTGGCGCGAGCCGGTTTTCGGCCAGCCGATCCTGATCGTCGAGAGCGACGACTGGGGTGCCGGCCCGCTCACCCAGGCCGGGGCCTTGAGCCGCATCGCCGAGGTGCTGCAGCGCCATCGCGACGCGAGCGGCCGCAATCCGGTGATGAGCCTGGCGCTGGTGCTGGCGGTGCCCGACGGCCCGGCGATCGAGCGCGAAGGGCGCTACTGCGCGGTGGCGCTGGACGACGCGCGCTTCGCGCCGGTGCTCGGCGCGCTGCACGCCGGGGCCGCAGGCGGCGTGTTCGCCCTGCAACTGCACGGCTTCGAGCACTACTGGCCGCCCGCGTTGATGGCCAGCACCGACGCGGCGGTGCAGCGCTGGCTGCGCGGCCCGGTGCCGGCTGCGACCGAGCAACTGCCTTCGCCGCTGCAAAGCCGCTGGACCGACGCCGGCGCGCTGCCTTCCGGCGCACTGCCGGCCGCGCAGATCCGCGCCGCCGTGGCGGCCGAAGTCGAGGCCTACACGCGCATCGTCGGCACGCCGCCGCGCCTGGTGGTGCCGCCCACCTTCGTCTGGACGCGCGAGGTCGAGGCGGCCTGGGCCGCCGCCGGCGTGCAGGGCATCGTCACCCCGGGCTGGCGCTATCCGCAGCGTGATGCGCAGGGCCTGCCCGCCGGCGACGAGGGGCCGATCGTCAACGGCCAGCGCTCGGGCGAGCTGTGCTACGTCGTGCGCACCGATTACTTCGAGCCCGCGCGCGCGCGCGGTGCCAGCCACGCGCTGGAGGTCTTCGGGCGCATGGCTGCGCAAGGCCGGCCCTGCGTGCTCGAGAACCACCGCGACAACTTCATCCAGGGCACCCAGGCCTGTGAGGCCAGCCTGCGCGAGCTCGAGGCGCTCGTCACGGGCGCACTGGCGCAGGCGCCGGCCGTGCGCTTCATGTCGACGCGCGAGCTCGAACGCATCCTGCGCGCAAGGGACCCGCAGTGGATCGTGCACGCGTGGCGCGTGCGCCTGCCGTTCGCGTGGCAGCGCCTGCGCGCAAGCGGCCGGCTGTGGAAGCTGCTGCGCCTCAGCGGCCTGGCGGCCGTGGGTTCGGTGTTGGTGAGGTGGGCGGCGCGCCCCGCGTCATGAGGCCACGATGCGGCGGATGAGCGCGATGCGTCGCTCGGGCGTGAAGCCGGCCAGCACGCGCTCGCGGCCGGCCTGGCCGAGGCGCTGTGCCAGTGCCTCGTCCTGCAGCAGCCGCGCCAGTCCGCCTTCGACCGACTCGGTGCGCGTGCCGTCGACGCGCAGCCCGTTCACCTCGTGCTCCACCGCCGAGCCGGTGCCGCCGGTCTGCCCCGCCACCGCGGGCCGGGCGCAGGCGTTGGCCTCGAGGTAGACGATGCCGAAGCCTTCGGTGTCGCCCTCGATGTCGCGGTTGGGCATCGCGAACACGTCGCAGGCGTTGTACCAGCGCGGCAGGTCCTCGGGCTCGACATGGCCGAGCAGGTGCAGCCGCTCGCGCACGCCCAGGCTCGTGGCGAGCTGCCCGAGGTAGTCCCAGTCCTCGCCCTTGCCGACGATGGCGTGGTGCGCGTCGATGCCGCGCGCCACCAGCCCGGGCAGGGCGCGGATCACCTCGTCGAAGCCCTTGCGCCGCTGCAGCCGCCCCACCGAGAGGATGAGCTTGTGCGCGCGGCCCAGCCCGATCCCCGCGCGCAGGTCGTCGTGCGGCAACCCCGGGTGAAAGCGCCCGGCGTCGACCACCGGATACGCCATCACGATCTTGCCCGGCGGCACGCCGATGAGCGTGCGCAGCGTCTCGCGCGTGAAGTCGCTGTTGGCGACCACGTGGTCGGCGTGGCGCAGTGCAAAGCACATGGCCTGGAACTTGCGCCCGCGCCCCCAGCCGGTGAGCTCCTCGCCGTGCGCGAAGATCACCACCTTGCATCCGCGCAGCCGGCCCACGGCCCAGGCCACCAGGCCTTCGGGCAGCGCACGCCCGGCCAGCACCGCGGCGAAGCGGTTTTGCAGCGCCAGACGCATCGACCTCGCCGACAGCCGCACGTACATCGCCAGCGATTCCGGGCGCATCCACTCGTGGCGCTCGAGGTTCAGCCGGTGGATGCGGTTGGGGTGGCCGATGTCGAAGTCTGTGTCGCCCGGCACTGCCGCCGTCACCACGTGCACCGAGCGCCCGCCCAGGCGCCGGCAGTCGTCCTCGAACATCACGGCGGTGCCGCCCTTGGTGGGCAGGTACAGCTCGGTGAGCATCAGCAGCGGCACCTCGCCGGCTGCGCGGCGCCCGAGCAGGCGCGCGTACAGCGCCTCGTAGCGCCGCGCCACCGCGGCGATCGCGAAACGGTTCTCCACCGCGCGCCGCGCCTCGGCGCCCATGCGCCGGCCCTCGGGCCCGAGCACGTCGCGCACGGCCTCGCCCAGGCCGGCGGCATCGTCGGGCGCGTACAGGCGGCCGGTGCGCCCGTCGGCGATCAGCTCCTTGCTGCCGCTGGCGCGCGCGGCCACGCAGGGCAGGCCGGCGGCCATGGCCTCGAGCACGACGTTGGGCAGGCCCTCCTTGTACGAGGGCAGGATCAGGGCGTCGGCGCAGCGGTAGTAGTCGGCGACGTCGGCGTGGAAGTCGTGCAGCACGAAGCGCTCGGGATGCGCGCCGGCCAGGGCCGCCAGCTTCGCGCGCAGGCAGCCGCCCTCGTCGTCGCGGCCCTGCGGGCCCACGGCGACGAGCAGCGCGCCGGTGCCGAAGGCGTCGTGCGCGATCCACTGCTCGGCCAGCCACAGGATGTTCTTGCGCGGATCGAGCACGCCCACGAAGAGCGCCATCGGCTGCCCGGCCGGCAGGCCCAGTGGCGCGCGCAGCGCCTTGGCCTGGTCGGCCGGCGCGGGCTGGAACTTCGCCATGTCCACGCCGTTGGGGATGTGGTCGATGCGCTCGGGCCGGATGCCGCCGGCGCGGAACTCGTCGACCAGATCGCGGCTGATGCCCACGCAGGCACCCACGCGCCGCAGCATGAAGCGGTGGATGCGCCCGACCACGCCCCGGCCCAGGCCGAGCAGGTCGTCACGCGCCAGGCTCGCCTTCACGAGCGACTTCAGCCCGAGTGCGCGCGCCAGCGGTCCGACGAAGGCGTGCGTGTAGTACGCGCCGTGGCTGTGCAGCACGTCGAAGTCGCGGCGGCGCCTGAACACGTAGCGCGCCAGGTGCAGCCACAGCCGGAACTCGCGGTGCTTGCGCAGCCGCCCGGGCTGCAGGCGCCGCACCTCGAAGCCGTCGACCAGCGCGTGCTCTGCCAGTCCGGGCCAGCGGTTGGTGACGAACTCGACGTGGTGGCCGCGGCGGCGCAGCTCGCGCGCCAGCGTGAGCGCCTGCAGCGCCGCGCCGCTGTACTCGGGCCACAGATAGGCCGTGTACATCAGCACGCGCACGGGCGGCGTGCCCGCGGCGGCCTCGGGCAGGGGTGCGGCGGCTTCAGGCACGGCGGGCAGGAGCGGCGACATCCTCGTGCGCGTCGAGCCAGGCGCCGAGCACGACGAGCGCCCACACCCCGAACATCAGTCGACGCTCACCGCCCATGTATTGCCGTGCATGGCGTTGCACCCGATCGGCTTGCAGAATGCCGCGCCCGAGCCAGCGGCCCTCGAGCACGTGGCGCCGCACCAGCGCGTACCCGTCGGCCGCCAGGAAGTCGTGCAGCGGGAAGTTGAAGCCCTGCTTGGGTCGATCCCAGATCTCGCGAGGCACGTAGCGTGCCAGAAGCGCGGCCAGGATGCGCTTGGGCTGCCCCGGCAGATGCCGCCACGGCGTGGGGAGTTGCCGCAAAAAGCCGTGGACGTCGCGTGCGAAGAACGGATAGCGCACGCCAAGCCCCGTCAGCCGCGCGGCCTGCGTCAGGCGGTCGCCGGGCATCACGCCGTACAGCGCCGTGTAGCGCTCGTAGTGCGCGCCGCGCGCAAAGCGCGCGAACGTGCGGTGGAAGGCCGTGCCCTCGAGCATCACCGGCTCGGCGCACAGCGCCTCGATCTCGGCGCGCGTGAACCCCTTCCAGCGCATCAGCACCTCGGCCGGGTGCTCGAAATCGAGCAGCGGCGTGTAGCCGGCCAGCCCCGGCACGCGCCGCATCAGCGCCACCAGCGCGCGGCGCACCGGCTGCGGCACCAGGCTGCCCACGCCCACCGCCAGCCGCGCGTGCCGCGGCGGCATCGCGCCCACCGCCTCGTCGGCGCCGGTGCCGTCGAGCACCACGTCGAAGTGCTCGCGGCAGTGCTCGAAGGCCAGCAGCGTGGCCATGGTGGCCGGGTCGGCCATCGGCTGGTCCATGCCGCGCGCCAGGCGCTCGAAGGCCGCCAGGCACTCGCTGCGCCCGAAGCGCAGCACGCGATGCTCGAGCCCGAGATGGCCGGCGATGCGCGCGGCCACCGGCGCCTCGTCGAAGCCCTCGCCCTCGAAGCCCACCGTGACGGCCACCGGCCTGGGCGTGCAGCGCGTGGCGACGGCGCAGATCAGTGCCGAATCGATGCCGCCGCTGAGGAAGGCGGCCGGCCGCTCGGCGTCGCCGAGCCTGCGTGCGACGGCCTCGTGCAGCAGCGCATCGAGCCGCTCGACCGCCGCGTCGAAGCTCGGGGCTGGCGCCGGTGTGCGAGCGGGGGCGCCATCGGCCGCGGGATGCAGCCCGCGTCCGTAGAGCCGCCACGGCACGCCGGGCTCGATGGCGCTCACGTTGCGCCAGATCGTTCGCGGCGCGCAGATGTCGCCCAGGCGCAGGTACTCGTGCAGCGCGGCAGGCACGATCTCGCGCTGCGCATCCGAGGCCGGCACGCGCGCATCGAGTGCGCCGCCGAACCACGGCCCGCCCGGCTGTTGCCTGTCGACGTACAGCGCGCGCAAGCCCGAAGCATCGCGCACGAGCAGCAGCCGTTCGGCATCGGCGAGCGCGAGCGCGAACACGCCGTCGAGGTGCTCCCCCAGCCGCTCGCCCCAGCGCTGCCAGGCGGCCAGCAGCACCTGCGCGGCGGGTTCGTCGCCGGCCAGATTCAACTCGGCGCGCAACTCGGGCAGGTTGTGCACCTCGCCCTCGAACCACACCCTGGCGCCGCCGGCAGGGCCGTTGGCTGCGGCGTGTCCGGCGCCGAACCCGTCGGTGGACATGGCAGGACGGCACACGCCCGGCAATGCGCTGTGGCTCAGATACCGGGTCTGAAAATCGTGCACGATGCGTATTTTCTTCTTGTCATCGGCGGGTGAATGCGGTCTTCTGGCGACCCGGGGCGCTTCGTCAGCTTCGCAAGATCGACCCCCGTGCGGGCCGGAAGATCCGGGATGCAGTGACGACCGAACTCGCCGACCTGAGCAAGGCGCGAAATGTCAAGGCTCTGTCGGACCATGAGAGTCGGCCCACCGCGTTGGTAGGTGCCGGCTCGGCGCACGCTTGTGCACGCTGGCTCGCTGCGGGTGCGTTGTCGGGTTGGCCACACGCTATCGCGCCTTGATCCCGGCCAGCAGCTTGAACGCGGTCTTCGCCGCCTGCCATTGCAGCGAAGGCGCCGCGTGCCCGGCGATGCCCCGCCGCAGGCGCCGCCAGGCGCTCGCCGTGTCGCCGCGCACGCGCGCCAGGTCGGCCAGGTGCAGCCATTCGTGCGCGGCCAATCGCCTGATGCGCGTCTCCAATGCCCCCGTGTTGCCCGCTGCGCCGCCTGGCGCGTGGCGTCGCAGCACTTCGAGATAGGCAAGCCCGAGGGCTTCGGCGTCGCGCGAGATGTTGGCGTCGTGGCGTCGCCGCTCGAGACACTCGTGCGCACACCAGGCGATGGGCGCGTGGCGCGCCAGTCGCAACCAGAGGTCCAGGTCCTCGACCAGGCGCAGTTCCTCGGCAAAGCCGCCAGCGGCTGCGAGTGCGGTGCGTCGCACGACCACCGAGCCGGTGGTGACGAAGTTGGCTTCGAGCAGGCGCTCATATGCCTGGGGCACGAGCCGGCCGCTGCCCCAGGTGGCCGTGCCCAGGCCGGCCGCTTCGAACTCGGTGCGCGGCCGCGGGCCGCGCTCGTCGAACTGCCTGCAGTCGCCGAAGACCAGTGCCGCGGCAGGCTCTACCTGCAGCACGGCCAACTGTGCCGCGAGCTTGCCCTCGGGCCAGCGATCGTCGCTGTCCAGGAACGCGACGAACTCGCCGCGTGCCGCCGCGATGCCGGCGTTGCGCGCCGCGCTCGGCCCGCGGTTTTCGTCGAAGCGGATCAGTTCCACCTTGTCGTGGGCGCGTGCAACTCGGGCCGTGCCGTCGCTCGACGCGTCGTCGACGACGATGACCTGCAGCTCGAATTCCCCCTGCTGCGCGAACACGCTGCCCAGGCACTCGTCCAGGTAGCGTGCCGAGTCGTGCGCCGGGATGACCACGCTCACCAGCGGCGCTGCCGCGGCCGCGCTCACAACGGCGCGCCTCGCAGCATGGCCAGCAGCAGACCGGCGGCGAGCCGCCCGCGCCCGATCGGCGCGCGCAGCCAGGCTTCGGCGGCCCAGGCCAGGCCATGGCGCCGGTCACCGGCGCGCCAGGCCATCTTTGCGTAATCGGCCAGCGCGCCGGCGCATGCGGCCCGCCAGTAAGCGCCCTGCAGCGCGGGCGGCAGCAGCGCGCGGTTCTTGCGCAACGAAGCGAGCGTGGCGGCGCGCATGCGCGGCAGGTGGCTGCTGACGCTGCCCGGCGTGCGCACCACCACGGTGAGCGGCTCGTCGATGCAGGCGTAGCCGGCGCGGGCGGCCAGGCGCATCCACAGGTCCGGGTCTTCGAAGCCGCGCAGCGCTTCGTCGAAGCCGCCCGCGCCGAGCAGCAGCTCGCGCCGCGCAAGCACACCCGAGGTCGAGCCGCTCACCGCCGCGCTGCGCACGAAAAGCGTCTCGAGCAGGGGCCGCTCACCGGGCACGCACGGCCACTCGCCCGCCGGTGCGCCGCCTTCGGTGACGACGCGCGTGGCCGTGGAGCAAAAGCCGATCTCGGGCCGGCCGTCGAGCAGCGCCACCTGGCGCGCGAGCTTTTCGGGCAGCCACCAGTCGTCGGCGTCGAGAAAGGCGACGTAGCGCCCGCGTGCCTCGTGCAGCCCACGGTTGCGCGCCGCGGCCGGGCCGGCGTTGGCCTGCACCAGCACGCGCAGCCGGTCGCCGTAGGCTGCCAGCACGGCCACGGTGCCATCGCTGCTGCCGTCGTCGACCACCAGCAGTTCGTAATCGACCCCGCTTTGCGCCAGCACGCTGTCGACGGCACGGCCGACGAACGCGGCCGCGTTGTAGGCCGGAACCACGACGGAAACCGTGGGCGCAGGCATGGGCACGACCAGGCCGCGTCAGCCCTGCGCGTCGTAGCCCATCTCGCGCATCAGCGGCGCGATCAGCGGCAGGATGCGCTCGATGGCCTCGGGGTTGTGCTCGCGCCACTTGTCCTTCTTCGGCCTGCCCTTGACGATGCTGGTGGGCCGCAGGTGCTCGCAGCGTGCGCGCAACTCGTCGCTGAATGCGATGCCCAGCCGCGTGAACGCCTCGTGGAACATCTCCACCGGCCGCTCGAACAGATCCTCGTAGCGCAGGTGGATCCATTGCTCGGGCGGGATCGAGCGCCGGGCCTGCAGCGCGAGCCGGTTCGCCGACACCCACTGGAACGCGCACACCTCCTCGAGGCTCGCGTGGTTGTACTCGCGCCAGCCCGGTGCCAGGAAGAACGCCCAGTCGGTGAACTGGCCGCCGTCGATGGCCACCGGCTCGGGGAACGGGCCGAAGAACTGGCTCAGGTGGAAGTCGCCGTCGGTGCGCCCGTGGCGCCAGCCGTCCATCATCGAGCTCACGTTGTCGCGCCCGTCGCGCTGGATGAACACGAACTTCGCCTGCGGAAACAGCGCGTGCAGGTAAGGGATGCGCAGCACGTTGATGCAGGTCTTGTCGAGCACCCAGCCCGCGCCCAGGCGCTGGTAGAAGTGGCGCAGCGCGGCGTGCCGGTGCGCCGGCCGCGCGTGCTCGGCGCCGGCGGCCTCCGACTCCCAACCGTTGGTGAGCGGCCCGTACAGCCCATCCCAGAACTGCGGGATCTCCCAGCCGAACTTCAGGAACTGCGGCGCCGCACCCAGCGTCTCGTAGGTGACGGTGGTGCCCGAGCGCGAGCAGCCGACCAGGAACACCGGATCTGGCATCTGCGGGCGTGCCACGTCGTACCAGCGCCCGCGCAGCTCCCACTGCAGCGCCTGCAGGTTCTTGGCGCGGATTTCGGGGTCGAGGAGTTTGTAGGCTTTGGCGATACTGGGCATGACGCTTCAGTGGCTGCGGGCGTTGCCCGGTGCCGGCCGTACCCCGGGCCGGCGCGCGACGTCTATGGCCCCCGCCAACTCGCCGAGACTTGCCGCCAGCCGCACCAGCGAATGGAACCGGCGGTCACCATGCCAGGCCAGCAACGCTCGCACGGCATGCCCCACGATCTTGCGCAGCATGTAAGGCCGTGGGCCCGGCGCGGGCGGCTCGATCAGGAAGCTTGAGCGTGAGCGCAGGTAGCTCTTCTTCAGCACGTAGCCCGTGCGCATCCGCATCGGGTCGATTGCGTGGAGTTGCCGCACGGCGGGCAAGTAGCGGATGCGGAAGCCGGCTGCCAGTGCGCGTTGCAGAAAGTCGTGGTCCTCGCCGCCGGCCAAATCGTGTCCGGTCGGCCCAAGCTCCACGGCGAAGCCACCGATGCGGTCGAACACGCGGCGCCGCACCGTGATGTTGCCCCCACTCGGCAGCCGCTCGTCGGATACCAGCTCGCGCGACTCTGTACCCAGGTCGAACTCAGGGAACGGCCGGATCGGGATACGGTAGGGCGCCTCGGCGTGCACCCAGGCCGGCTCGCTGCCGTCCCACGCCGGCCAAATACGGCCGCAGAAGATGTCGTTCTGCGGATGCATGCGCAGACCGGCGAGCAGCGCGCGCAGGAAGCCGGCTTCGATCACCTGGTCGTCGTCGACGAAGCACAGCGTCTCGTGCCGTGTGTGGGCCAGGGCAGCGTTCAGCGCGTGCGACTTGCCCGGCGTCGACTCCTCGATCCAGTACAGCCGCAGATTGGTGGATGGGTGTGCTGCCTCGAATTCCGCCACTCGGGCCAGTGTGTCGTCGCTGCAGTGGTTGGCCACCACCAGCACGTCCACCCGTTCCATCGGGTCACCGCATGCGAACAGCGACAACAGCGTTTCGCGGAGCGAGACGCTGCGGTTGTACGTGCACACCACCACTGCCAGCCGTGGCGGGTCCTGGTCCCCGTTACCGCTCATGCGTCACCACCGGCGCTCCTCGGCCGCGCCCGTGACGACGCAGCACGCGCAGCCATTCCTCGATGTGCTGACCCTCGGTGCGCATGTCCCAGCGCTGACCGATGCGGCGGAACGGGTAGTGGCCCTGCTCGATGGCCCAGATCAGGTCAGGCAGGTGGCGCACGTAGTTCTCGTCGTGCTTCCAAGGGTGGATGGTCCAGTGGTCGAGTGTGGTGAGGTTCCAGTGCTCCAGACCCCGCAATTTGATGGTATGCGTGAGGCTGTTTTCGAGAGGCTCTCCAGGGCGGCTCTGGACCAGCGGAAGCGCCGTGCGGAACTTGGCCATGTCCATCAGAAAGTAGCGTGTTGAGGTGAAGTCGACGCGTCGCCACTTCTCGGTTGGCGTCGGCTCGAACGAACGCCCGGCCAGTCTCTCGAGCCAGTTGCGCGCCTGCGGCGGCCCCGCACGCGGACACGTCACGACCACGCGAGGCTCCTGTTGCATCAACTCGATGCCTTGGTCGATCCATGATTCGTCAACGGCTCGATGGAAGAGCATGTCCGAGTCGGCGTGGAAGACATAGGTGCCTTCACACCGGTCGAGCGCGTAGAGGTACTGGTAGATCGGCGCACCGGAGAAGTCCTTCAGGTCTACCTGTGTGCCACCGAAATACGTGCCCAGGATGCGCTGCTGTTCGGGCTGATTCCACGGGACCACGTCCACCCGATCGATCACGCGCTCGTCCAGCAGGCGCTGGAAGATGGCTTCCATCGTTGCCCGATCTCCCACGGCGCGTTCGGCGTACTTGCCTTCCTGGCGCCCTGGGTCGTAGGTAATGAACCGCTCCGCGAATGGGAAGCCGAGCGCTGGCAGCATGTGGCGCAGAGTCGACTCGATGAATGGAGCATCCGAATTGCACGCGTTGACGGTGAAGCTGACGCTGTGGCGCCCGGAATCGGCGGGGGTGCTGGTAGCGCTCATTCTTTTGACTCCCGGACTGTCGAGCGCGTCAACCAGAGTCCTCGAAGCGTTCCCGCAAAATGACAAAGCACGATTTCCCGTTGGAACGCCTCCTCCGGAGGGAGACTCAAGTGACCCCAGAGCGTGCGTATCGTCGCGCGGGCCACTTGCGAAAAGAGATAGAGCGGGATGTTCGCGATTCGCCGTGCCCCGGGTACGCCGCGGCTTTGCGCGATGTTGCGGCTCGTCTGGAAGCGCCAGCGCCTGAAGTAGCGCTTGGTGGTGCGAAAGCCCTCGACCTTGTGGTGCACGCGCGAGCGGCCGAGGAAGACGACCTTCATGCCCGCGGCCAGGATGCGCTCGAACATCTCGCCGTCCTCGCCGCTGGCGAGCACCGCGCCCTTGCGGCCGCGGGTGGTGTCGAACGCGCCCACGCGCTCGAACACGCCACGGCGGAAGGCCATGTTCGCGCCATAGGGCGTCTGCGCGTCGGCCGTCATCGTGTAGTCGTCGCTGCGGTCGGTGCGCACGGCCAGGAAGCCGTAGAAGCGCTCGGTCAGCCACGCCGGCGGGGGCGTTTCCCAGATCGGGCCGATCCAGCCGCCGCAGGCGTCGGCCTCGTATTCATGCAGGCCGGCGAGCGTGCGCTCGAGCCAGTCGGGCTCGGGCAGCACGTCGTCGTCGGTGAACAGGATGACCTCGCCGCGCGCGCAGCCGATGCCGTGGTTGCGCGCGTGCGACAGGCCCTGCGCGCCCTCGAACTCGTAGCGCAGCAGCGGCCACGTGCGCTGCACTTCCTCGACCACGGCCTTGGTGTGGTCCTTGGAGTTGTTGTCGACGACGATCACCTCCCAGGCCCGGCCGGCCGCCGGCTGCAGTGCCTGCAGCGCGCGCAGCGTGTCGCGCAGCGATTCGGCGCGGTTGTAGGTGCACACGACGATGCTGGCGTCCATGGCGCTACCAGGCGTATCCCAGCCGCTCGGCGGTCGGCCCGGCGGCGCGGCGCAGCAGCCAGCGCTCGAGCGCGTTCACGTGGCCCTTTTCGCCGGCACCCGAGGTGCCGCGGATCTTGCGCGTCATCACGCTGTGGTCGGTGGCGATGCCCAGGTAGTGGTCGATGGCGTCGAGCGCCACCTTGCCCGCGACCAGTTCCTCGTACTTCACGAGCATGGCGCCGAGCGCCTGCGCGTCGTCCAGGTAGCCCTGCATGAGCCGCTGCCAGTGCGCGCCGAAGCCGCGCGGCGTGAACATCGGCCGCTCGGGGAAGAGGTCGTACCAGTTGCGCCCGAAGCTGCAGTAGGAGCGGTAGGCCTCGAGCGGGTGGCGGTACAGCAGCAGGAACTTGGCGTTGGGGTAGAGCCAGCGCAGGTACAGCGCGTGCTCCGAGGTCAGGCGCACCTCCTTGAGGCCCCAGCGCGCGGCGCCGGCACGCCGCGCCGGCGCGGCGAACAGCGTGTCGAACAGCGCACGCTGGCTGCGCCGCCAGTCGTCGAGCGCGGGGAACAGGTTGGCGATCCACTCGCCGCTCAGCTCGGTGGTGGGCCGGCCGTCGTAGAAATAGTCCTGCGGCGGCCAGCCCGGGCGAAAGCCCTGGGCGCATCCCGCCAGCGCCTGCACCAGGCCGCATTCGTCGTAGGGCTCGCCCCAGACGAGCACGCCCGGGTCGGACATCAGCAGCCGCTGCAGCATCGTCGAGCCCGAGCGCCAGCCGGCCGAGAGCAGGAAGATGGGTGCGTCGTCCGCCGCTTCGGTGGGTGCCGGGCACAGTGCCTGCAACTGGCGCACGCCCAGCGCGATGCCGGGGCCGAGCGCGAGTGCCTGGCGGTGCGCGGCGCGTGCCTGCGCCGGGCCGCGCAACGCGTTGCCGAGCAGGCTCAGCACGCGCGGCCTCCGTGGCGGCGTTCAGGGGCTTGCATATTCGAGTTTTCCGAGTCGGGCCACCTGGGAGCGCAGCGCGTCGCGCGCGGCGCCGAAACTGCTGGCCTGCGCACGATAGCGCTGCAGGATCTCGTGCACCGCGGGCGCGAGGCGGCGCTCGAGCTGGCCGCGCGCCAGGCGCCGCTGCCACTGCGCGAGCCGGTACGAACGCCCGTCGGCCAGCCGGTGCAGCGCACGCAGCCCCGGGTGCGCGAGCCCGGCCGGGTTGCGCAGCAGCAGTGCGATCAGCGTGTCGAGCACGCCGCGCTCGTCGAGCAGCCCGTTCTTGTAGCGCACCAGCACGTCCGAGGCCTTCACCTCGGCGTAGCGCGACAGGTACAGCGTGTCGTCGTCGCGGCGGAAGTAGTACAGCGGCTCGGCGATGTGCGCGAAGCGAAACGGCTTGGAGGCGCGGATGAAGAAGTCGTAGTCCTCCACCAGGAAGAGTTCCGGGTCGTACCCGCCCACCGTCTCGTACAGCCGGCGCGTGTACAGGAAGCACGCGCCCATGTGGTTGCCCTTGTCGAGCTGCACCGTGTCGGGCAGTCGGTCGACCTGCGGATCCAGCGGCGTGCCGGCTTCGTCTTCGCGTGAGTAGAGCCAGTAGTCGGCGTAGACGAGATCGCAGTCGCCCTGCTGCAGTCGGCGCACCATGGCCTCGATGGCGCCGGGCGCGTACAGGTTGTCGTCCGACGTCCAGGTGAGGTAGTCACCCCGGGCCTGCGCGTGGCCGCGGTTGAGCGTGCGCGGCAGCTTGAGGTTGGGGTCGTTGCGCAGGTAGCGGATGCGCGGGTCGGTGAA
Source organism: Pseudomonadota bacterium (assembly GCA_018241895.1). GTDB lineage: Bacteria > Pseudomonadota > Gammaproteobacteria > Burkholderiales > Burkholderiaceae_C > Rubrivivax. The sequence continues at coordinate 9,157 of JAFECX010000132.1, read as the reverse complement.
GCCCGCCACCACCTGCGCCGTGTCGTCGGGCGAGTGGTCGTCGACGACGATCAGTTCCCAGTGGGCATAGGTCTGCGCCAGCACGCTGCGCATGGCGTGCGGCAGCACATGCGCCCGCTTGTAGGTGGGCAGCACGATGCTGACGAGCGGCGACGCACCGGCATTCATCCGCCTGGGGCGCTTTGCAGGATGCGCCGCACGATGCGAACGCTGGCCGTGCCGTCGCCGTACGGGTTGATGCGGTTGGCCATCGCCGCGTAGGCGGCCGGCTCGTCGAGCAGGCGCGAGGCTTCGCGCACGATGTCGGCGGCCTCGGTGCCCACCAGCTTCACGGTGCCGGCCTCCACGCCTTCCTGCCGCTCGGTGGTCTTGCGCATCACCAGCACCGGCTTGCCCAGGCTCGGCGCCTCTTCCTGCAGGCCACCCGAATCGGTGAGCACGAGGTGCGCGCGCTTCATCAGGTGCACCAGCGGCATGTAGTCCAGCGGATCGGTGAGCATCACGTTGGGGATGCCGGCCAGGGCGCCGTCCACCACCTGCCGCACGTTCGGGTTGCGGTGCACCGGGTACACCAGCACGACATCGTCGCGGTACTTCAGCGCCAGCTCGCGCAGGCCGCGGCACAGGCTCTCGAAGGGCCCGCCGAAGCTCTCGCGCCGGTGCGCGGTGACGAGCACGATGCGGCGCGTGTCGAAGGGCAGCGCCGCCAGCGGCGTGCCGGCAAAGCTGTAGGGGCGCGCGGCCACGTCGAGCAGGGCGTCGATCACGGTGTTGCCGGTGACCTCGACGGCGCTTTCGGCGATGCCCTCGGCCAGCAGGTGCTGGCGCGCCAGCGTGGTGTGGGCGAAGAACACGTCGGCCACCGCGTCGATGATCTTGCGGTTGCTTTCCTCGGGGTAGGGGTTGTGCTTGTCGAAGGTTCGCAGCCCGGCCTCGACGTGGCCGACCCTCACGCCGGCATAGAACGCCGCCAGCGCCGCCGCCATCGAAGTGGTGGTATCGCCCTGCACCAGCAGCAGGTCGAACTTCTCGTCGCGCAGGATGCGGCCCACCTCCTGCAGCACCGTCACCGTGATGTGTTCGAGCGTCTGGTTGGGCCGCATCAGCTTCAAGTCGTGGTCGACGCGGATGCCGAACAGCTCGACCAGCGGCGCCACCATGTCGCGGTGCTGGCCGGTCAGGCAGTTGTGGTTGTCGATGCGGCCCGGGTGGCGCTCGAGCTCGGCGATCAGCGGCGCCATCTTGATCGCCTCGGGCCGCGTGCCGAACACGCTCAGCACCTTCAGTGCGCGCTCAGGCACGGGCCGCCTCCCCGGGTGCATGCGGCGCCGGCGCCGCCGGCTCGCTCCAGCGGCCTTCGGACATGAGCTTCAGGCGCCAGGCGTCGAGAAAGTACTTGACGCCCCAGCTGATCTCGGCGCCGGCGATGTACTTGGCGCCTTTGCCGTAGCTGCCGAAGAAGCCGCCCGAGGGGTTCTGGATCTTCTCCAGCCAGGCGATGGCGCGCTCGGCGCGCGCCTTGTCGCCCAGCGTGTACCAGACGATGGCGTACTGCGCCATGCCGGTGGAGCACACCCATTCCACGTCGGGGTAGGCGGGGATGCTGCCGTCGCTGCGCTGCACGCGCGCCACGTCGGCCATGCCCTGGCGCGCGAGATCCATCTCGCCCAGCTCGGTCAGTGCCTCCATCGCGTAGGCGTGGAAGTGCGACAGGCGGTTGAACGGCACCAGCTGCGGCTGGCGCTTGTAGTACGCCAGCACGAAGCGCGCCGCCTCCTCGTAGCGCGGCACGCCCAGCAGCTGCCCGGCGCGCACGAGCGGCGGCAGCGCGTAGGTGTGGATGAGGTCGCTGGCGATGTCGCTCCACAGCTCGGTCGAAGGCGTCTTCAGCTGCCCGGTGGCCGCGTCGACCTGCGTGAGCATCCAGTCGCAGGCGCGGCGCAGGCCGGCTTCGGCCCCCGGCACGTCGGCCGCTGCGGCGACGAGGCCGCGCATGATCTGCCCGGTATCGAACGTGTACGGCACGCCGTCGGGCGCCGGAAACCCGCCTTCGGGCAACTGGATCGACAGCAGCCACTTCGTGTACTGGCGCGCCAGCGCGGTCTCGCCCCACTGGTACAGCGTGGGGATGTAGTAGCCGGTGACCTCGGCATACGGGGCGGGCTGTTTGGTATGCACGATCACGCCCTGGCCTGGCACCGTGTGGGCCTTGCACCAGTCCATCGCCCGTTCGTGGCTGGGCTTCTTCTTGCGCCTGAACAGCATCGACCTCGTTCCCTCGGCGCCCCTTGGCATCGCGGCGCGATGCCGCCGCTCGTCAGGGCGTTGCGGCTTCCTTGATGTGCAGCACCCGGTCGGCGGCCACGCCGTTCAGTTGCTGGACCGTGCCGCTGGGCCATTGCACGGTGATCTTGTCGATCGTTGTCGCCTGTGCCAGCCCGAAATGCAGGCGGGCGTAATTCTGGCAGCGGTTGTGCTGGCCGCCGTCCTGCAAGCGTGACTGAGTCACGCCGTTGGCCGTGACGCGCACGACCGCGCCGATTCCGTCACGGTTGGAGCGTGTGCCCTCGAGGTCGATCTCGAGCCAGTGGTTGCCGTTGGCCACCACGTTGCGATAGAGCCTGTAGCCGCCGCGCTCGGACGGCAGGCCCAGGCTGCGCCCCATGCTGGCGCCGCGCACCACCAGCAGGCCGAGGCGGCCGTTGCCGTCGAAGTCGGCCGTGGCCACGCAGTCGCCCACGCCGGCGCCGCCGCCGGGCGCGCCGCCGGCGTCCTTGACGACGCGCAATGCGCCCTTGCCGTCGTTGAGCAGCAGCAGGTTGTGCTGCAGGCCGATCTCGCCCGAGCCCAGGATGAACAGGTCGAGGTGGCCGTCGTTGTCGAAGTCGCCCGCCACCACGCTGGCGCCGGCGACGATCTGCTGGTTGAGGCCGCGCTTTTCGCTTTCTTCCACGTACTTGCCCTCGCGCGGCACGAACAGGCGCGCCGGCGCCTCCTCGGCGCGCTGCTCGCCGATGGCTTCGAGCTTGTCGATCGGCTGCGCGGCGGCGACGGCCACCTGCACGTTGCGCGTCTTCGGCTTGCCCGAGTCGAGCGCCGCGCGCGAGGCGGTGAAATGCAGCTCCCACTGGCCGCCCGCCGTGCTGCCGATCCACAGCCCGGCGCGTTCGCCCGGCGCACCGGGGGCCGCAGCGCCGGCGTCGGGCGCGACCTCGAAGGCGAAGCCCGCGGGGTGGATGCCGGCGCTGCCGATGTGGATGTCGCCCAGGGACAGGCCGTCGCGCGGCGTGGTCGGATACACGGACACGCGCAGCGGGCCGGCGGCGTGGAACTTCAGGCCCAGCGGCGCGCCGACGTTCTTGCCATCGATCTGCAGATCGGCCACCAGCTCGCCCGGCGACGGCCGCCCGAGGGCGACGGCGCCCGGCGGGTTGCGCCGCGCCATGACGATGGCGAACTGGCCCGAGTTGTCGAGGTCGGCCACCGCGGCGTCCTCGAAGCCGGTCTGCGGCAGCGCGTCGAGCGTGGCCGCGGGCAGGTGGCTCAGGTCGAACATCTGCAGCGCGGTGCCCTGGCCTTCGAGCCGGCACAGCAGCCGCGGCTGCGTGCCGCCGCCGGCCAGCACGCAGAACGGTGCGCTGCGGCTGGCGAGGGCAAGATCGGCCGTGTCGGCCTCGAAGCCGTTCGGCTGCTGGCGGAACAGGAACGGCGGCGTCTTGGCGTCGAAGCGCGCCTCGGCGCCCTGGAACAGGTCGAGCCGGCCCGTGCGGCCGAGTTCCAGCCACAGCGGCGAGCGCCCGCGACCCTCCGGGTTGTCGACACCGAGCGCCACGGCTTCGTCGACCAGACGATCGCCGCGGTTGTGCATCAGCCGCTTGGGCTCGGCGCCCACGCCCATCGTGGCGCCGGTGATCTGCACGAGATCGGGCCGGCCCGCGTTGTCGAAGTCGGCCCACATCGCGCCGTGCTTGTCGCCGCCCACGTCGGACGGCAAGGGCAGCCATTGCCTGGTGACATCGACGAAGCGGCCGTTGCCCTCGTTGCGAAACAGCTGGGCGGGCTTCAGGTGGTTGGTGACGTACAGGCCGGGGCGGCCGTCGCCGGCGAAGTCGCCCCAGGCGGCGCCGTGGGTCATGCCGACATGGTGGCCCAGCCCGGATTCGGCCGTGACGTCCTTGAACAGCGTCCGATCCACTTCGCGCGAGCACGCGCCGAGGAGCAGCGCCACGGTGAGCGCGCAGAGTCGGGTTGGCAGTCTCATTGCACGGCCTCGGGGCGTTCGGCCAGACGCTGCAGCGCGGGCCAGCGCCCCAGGCGCGACGCCAGCCTGGCGCGCCAGGTCGGCACCGGTTCACGCAGGCGGCCCTCGCAGATGGCGAGCATGCGCGAGGCGAGTTCGCGTGGCGACAGCTCGGCCGAGCGCGCGCGCATCAGCGCGCGCTGCGACGCGGCCTGCCAGCTCGTGTCGCTGCGCAGCACATCGGCCATGGCGGCCAGCCACCGGTCCACGTCGAGGTGGTCGGCGATGAGCACGCCGCCATCGCCCACCGCTTCGGGCAGGCCGCCGCGCGCGCTGGCGATCACCGGGATGCCGCACGACTGCGCTTCCACCGCCACCATGCCGAAGCCTTCCTCCCACACCGAGGGCACCAGCAGCAGCCGCGTCTGCGCGTAGATGCTGCGCACGTCGGCGACGCGGCGCGACAGCGTCACGTTGGGCAGCGCGGCGAGCCTCTGCTGCAGTCGCGCCCACGCCGCATCGTCCAGGAGCCACGATTCGACGAGCAGGAAGCGCTGCTGCGGCAGCCGCGCCGCGATCTGCAGGAAGGTGTCCAGGCCCTTGACCGCGTGCGGGTTGATCATCGTGATCGCCCCGTGCGGGTCGGCCGCGGTGCCGAAGTACCAGTCGGAGGCCGGATGGACGACGTGCGGCCGGCGCCCCAGCACCCGCTGCACCTTGGCGGCCAGGAACGCGCTGCTGCACACGAGGTGGTCGGCCAGCGCCGCCGTGGCGCGCAGCTGCGCCGGCGCGTCCTCGGCATCGTGCACGTACAGCAGCGTCGCCGCGCCGTGCGCGCGGGCGCAGCCCAGCACCTGCTGCGCGCCGTCGAGCTGCGCCCACACCACGTCGGGGGCGAAGCGGTGCAGCGCATCGGCCAGGCCGCCTTCCGCGAAGCCGGGCAGCACCTGCACCGGATAGCCGCAATCGAGCTCCGGGGCCTGCGCGCTGCCGCCCACGCCGAGCACCCCGAGCGCCGCATGCTCGGCCGCAGGCGGCACCGCCCAGGGCGTCGCGTCGTACCCGGCACTGCCGACGGCGGCCACCGATGCGCCGTGGTCGCGCGCCAGCGACAGCAGCAGCCGGTGCGCGCAGCGCGCGGCGCCGCCCAGGAAGAACGGATAGGGGGGACGCTCGCTGGCGTAGAGGATTCGCATTTCGGTCGAGAACAGGCGCAATGCCTTGCAGGCAGGTCTCTTCGGTGCCGGTCGGTGCGCGGCGCAACCGCCGCTTGCCTCGCCGCGGATCCGGGCCGCAGCCTCACGAGCCGACCGGCAACGCGCGTCGGATTCTCCTCGACAGGTGCCAGAGGAGGGGTAGACGATCCATCACGTTCGATGCCTTGGCGAGAGGCTTCAGGAAGCCGACCTTCTGGTTCAGTGCCGAAATCCTCATGCTGCGGGCCAGCGCCGTCGCGATCTCGCCGCGCCCGCGCTGGACGGCCTGCGCGCGCACGAGGTCGAATTCCTCGATGTCCTTGTGCCCCTGCAGCACCACGCGTGAAAGGGCGTGCGGCCCGTACGTGCTCCAGTCGAACGCATGGCATTCGCCGCGCTTTCCGAGCACGTCGATGGTGGCCATGGTGCGCAGGCACTTGCTGCAGCGCGAGCAGTTGCCCGAATGGTTCCAGCACACCCTGAGGTGATCGAGGATGTAGCTCTCGCGGCAGAGGGCCTCGGTCTTCGCGGGGCGCCTGCAATCGGCGCCGTCGTGGTCGATTCGGACCGCGGCGTTGCCGAACAGGAGGTCCGTCATGGGGTGAGACCCGTACGGCGCCAGCGTCGCATAGTCCGCGCCCGAAGCGATCGTGATTTCCGAGATCCGCGACGGGAAAAGCAGCCCCGCGCTTGCCAGCGCGGCACCGAACGACAGATCCGCGTACCAGCTCGAGCCGAACCGGTACGCAGCAAACTCCCTGATATTGGTCCTCAGGTCGATGAACCCGGTGCCGTACCTCTGTGCGGCCTGCAGACCGAGCGCACGTTCATTCTCGTAGTCCGCAGCCCTTGCAACCGGAATGTCGATGCCCCAGACCGTTGCGAGATGCAGGGGCCGCGCGCCGGCGTAGCGGCGATTGCGGTCGATCGCCTGCAGGAGCGAGTAGTACGAGTCCACGCCGCCCGAGAAGAAGATCATCTGCCCGCGCGCGCCGCTTTCCTCGAGCCGTTCGACAGGCCCCGGGTCCGCCACCCTGATGTCGACGATCGCGCCCGCGCGCGGATACCAGCTCTTCCACACATGGAGGATGCGCCGCGCATTGCGCACGGCGTCCGGGTCGGCCGGCAGCCGGATGTCGATGTCCTCGCCTTCCAGGAACGCCATCGGCAGGAGCGCGGCCAACCAGGCCTCGCCCGACACCGAGACATGACGCTCCCACGCGTGCGGGAACTCGTACCACAGCGGCTCGCGGCATGGGCTCTTCGAGAAAAGCACCTGCCCGGTCACCCGCGAGTACCCCGGTCGCCCGGGAGCGGGCCCGATGTGGATGTCTTCGAGCAGGGGCATGGCCGGACCGCGGTGCAGATGTCGGCGGGGCCGCGTGCGTTGCGCCGGCGCGTGGCCGCCGCGCGTGGTCAATGCGCCGCGAGTTCGCCGACCGCCGACTGCAGGCGCTGCCGGACGGCCTGCGTGTGCGCCGAAATCCGCGCGCGCACCAGGGCGGCCTGGCTGTCGTCCTGCAGCAGGCCGCTCAGGCGCCTGGCCGTGGCCTCGGACGCGCTGCGCGTCGACAGCGCAGAAACGTCCAGGTAGTAGTCGCCCGCGTCGTACATCTCGTACAGCACCCGCTTCTTGAAATCCCGGATCACCTGATTGCCCGGATCGGCAGCGCTGCCGAAGCAGACGGCCGGCGTGCCTGCGCGCCAGGCATTGATGCACAGATGATAGGTGTCGGTGATCACGACGCGGTACTTCCGAAGTGCCCGAAGCAGGTCGCCCTGTGAATAATCGTCGCCCCGCGGGAGCAGGCGTTCGATGCGGTCGAGCAGGTCGACACCTTTGCGGCGCGAGAACAGCGACCGCCTGGGCCGGGGTCGCTCGCGCAGGATCTCGTGGTACGGGAACCAGGGCAGCCACTCGAGGCGGCTGCCGAGGTTCGAGGCCAGCGCCTCGCACAGCGGGAACAGCCAGTCCGGCAGCGCCGTGCGGGCGCCGAAGAACAGGCCGATGCTGCTGCGCGGCTGCAGTGCCGCCGCCCAGACGCCTGCCGGCAGCTCGTGGAGGTCGCCCGGCTCCAGAAGAAAGGCCGGATCGATGCCGAGGTGGTTGGTGGCGTAGTCGCCGCTCAGATGCGCCGCCCGTTGTGCCGAGAGCGGGTCGCGAAAGGCACTCAGCTTCGACGTGCGCAGCAGCCTGCGCAAGGCCTGGCCGTATTCGCCCGCGACGTAGTCGGCCACGCGGTTGTAGAGCAGGCTGCTGCCGAAGACGACGGTCTTGTGCCGGGTCTCGGGCGCAGCGTCGCTCTGCAGCAGGGCGTGGTAGGCAAACGAACGGGCCTGCTCGGCGCTCAATCCGTAGAGCGCGCGCAGCCGCCCGGCGGCTTCGTCCTCGACGTAGTGACGGGCCTGGAGGAAGTCACCCCAGTAGACGATCAGATCGCTGGCAAACGCTTGTGCGCCGTGCTCGAACAGCGGCCGGTGCCGGAAGTGCGCCTCGATTTCCCGCGCCGACCGATGAACCTGCCCGAGGTCCATCATCATCCATCGCCTGTCGCCTTCGGGATTGGGCGGGACGATCGAATAGAACGTGAGGGCGGCATCCGGCGCAAGGCGCCTGAAGGCCGCCTTGGCGGCCAGTTCGACCGTCGTCATGCCGGTGTTCACGAACCGCATGTTGGGTGCGGTGATCACGGCGATGCGCCGCGCCCCCGGTGCTGCGCCCGCCCGCCCGGTGGCAACCGGGCGCTGGGTGTCCGGCTGCCCGTCCGGGCGCGGGCCGAGGGCCGACCTATCGTGCTGCGGCGGCATCTTCCTCCACTTCGGGTATTGCGGCGGCCCCACCCTGAGGGGCGGGCGTCACCTTCCATTGCGCTGCGATCTCGATCAACCCCGGCAGGATGGGCGGCCGCTTGTTCCGGCGCGACCCGTCGACGACGGCAAAGAGCTTGAGCGTCTCGCCATAGAAGATCTTCGTCAGCAGCTTGTCGTACACCCCGACGCGGATCGCGTAGGCCCCCGGCGTCATCGGCACGGCCCGGATCAGGCAGTCGGCGACATGCACGCCCGCGGCAAGCCCCAGTTCGGGCAACTGGGCCGTGGTCTCCATCGACGAGAGATAGACGAAGTCCGCGGTGTGGAAACCGTACACCACCTCGATATCGGCAAGGCTCGTTTGGGCCTCGAAGACACACCGGATCGTGCAGGGCATCCCGGCCTCGAGGGTGTCGGTTCTGGCGCCGCTGTGGTCCAGAAGACAGATGTCGAGGAGTTCGAGCTCGCCTGACCGAAGGAGCCTCGTCGCCGTGGTGGTCGCGGCGCGTCGTTGATCGAGGATCCGGTCGTTGCTGCGGGCGTAGAACGCCTCGCAGATGTCGTTCGCGTTGCCATCCGCGATGCAGCGTCCGTGGTCGAACAGCATGACGCGGGTGCACATGCGCGAGACCTGCCGGATGTTGTGGCTCACCAGCAGCACGGTGCGCCCTTGCCGCTTGATGAGGTCTTCCATGCGGTCGAAGCACTTGCGCTGGAAGGCCAGGTCGCCGACGGCGAGGACCTCGTCGACGATGAGGATCTCGGAGTCGATGCTGGTGGCCACCGCGAAGGCGAGCTTGACCTGCATGCCCGAGCTGTAGCGCTTGACGGGCGTGTCGATGAACTCGGCCATCTCGGCGAAGTCGACGATCTCGTCGAACTTGCGCCCGATCTCGGCCTTGCTCATGCC
>JAFECX010000131.1 GCA_018241895.1 Pseudomonadota bacterium | reverse complement strand
GAACTGGAACTTGTAGCCCATCGCGCCCAGCTCGCGCTGGAACTTGGCGATGGTCGCGTCGTCGAGGTTCTTCTTCCAGTTGAACGACGGCGAGCAGTTGTAGGCCAGCATCTTGCCCGGGAACTGCCTGTGGATCGCCTCGGCGAAGGCCTTGGCGTAGGCGAGGTCGGGCTTGCCGGTCTCGCACCACACGAGGTCGGCGTAGGGCGCGTAGGCCAGGCCGCGGCTGATGGCCTGGTCGATGCCGGGCTTGGTGCGGAAGAAGCCCTCGACCGTGCGCTCGCCGGTGCAATAGGGCTTGTCGATGTCGTCGACGTCGCTGGTCACCAGGTCGGCGGCCTCGGCGTCGGTGCGCGCCACGAGCAGCGTCGGCACGCCCATCACGTCGGCCGCCAGGCGCGCGCCGACGAGCTTGCTCACCGCTTCGCGCGTGGGCACCAGCACCTTGCCGCCCATGTGGCCGCACTTCTTGACCGCGGCGAGCTGGTCCTCGAAGTGCACGCCGGCGGCGCCCGCCTCGATCATCGCCTTCATCAGCTCGAAGGCGTTGAGCACGCCGCCGAAGCCCGCCTCGGCGTCGGCCACGATGGGCGCGAAGTAGTCGATGTCGCTCTTGCCTTCGCTCCACTGGATCTGGTCGGCGCGCTGGAAGGCGTTGTTGATGCGCTTGACGACCTTGGGCACCGAGTCCACCGAGTACAGGCTCTGGTCGGGGTACATCTCGCCGTTGTCGTTGGCGTCGGCCGCGACCTGCCAGCCCGACAGGTAGATCGCCTTCAGGCCGGCCTTGACCTGCTGCATGGCCTGGTTGCCGGTGAGCGCGCCGAGCGCGTTGACGAAGGGCTCGGTGTGCAGCAGGCCCCAGAGCTTCTCGGCGCCGCGGCGCGCGAGCGTGTGCTCGACGGCGAGCGAGCCGCGCAGCCGCACCACGTCGGCGGCGGTGTAGCCGCGGGTGATGCCCTTCCAGCGCGGGTTCTCGGCCCACTCCTTGGCGAGTGCGGCGGCCTGTTCTTGACGGGTTCCAGTGGTCATGGGGGCTCCTGAGGTACTGAGAGTGAACGAACAGTGCGATGCAGGTCGCTCAGCGTAGCGCGCGCGGGCCTGCATCGGGAAGACCTATGTCTTACATAAGAGACACCGTACACACAATACAAATCAACGAGTTGGAACAGCGTTTTGTATCGTGCAGCCTCATTTTCTCATATGACGAACTATTGCTGCGCTGCAACCTGTGCTGCTTCCATGATGCGAATTGATGGCCGGCCGATGCGGAAGCGGCGGCGCGGACGGATGCGTACTCAGCGCATCCCCGAAAGCCAGCGCGCATAGATCCGCGCCGCAAGGTGCTGGTGCTGCGCCAGCCGCCATTGGGCCTCGTCGCGCATCCGGCTCGCCGTCTGCGTCGTCGCCGAGCGCCCCAGGAGGGCCAGGTCATGCGCGCTCGCGTGGCGCGTCCACAATTCGATCTTGGCGGCATCGATCTCGATGTGGAACTGCATGGCCAGGTGCGGGCCGAGTGCAAACGCCTGATGCGGGCACGCGGCGCTGGTCGCCAGCACCTCGGCGCCGGGTGGCAGCGAGAACGCCTCGTGGTGCCACTGGAAGACGTGCATCGCGCCGGGCGCGCCGAGCCACAGCCGTGCCGCGGGCGTGTCGAGCACGTCGATCGGCTGCCAGCCGATCTCGGACGCCGGCGATGGGCCCACGGTCGCGCCGAGCGCACGCGCCATCAACTGCCCGCCGAGGCAGTGGCCGATCGTCGGCACGCCCTCGCGCAGCGCCTGCCGGATCAGCGCCTGGGCCTGCCGCAGCGCCGGCAGGTCGTCGTTGGCGCTCATTTCGCCGCCGAGGAGGGCCAGCGCCCCGAAGCCGCCGAGGTCGTGGGGAAAGGCCTGGCCGGCGCCGGCGTCGCAGCACACGAACGGCACGTCGTGTGCGCCCAGCCAGGTGCCGAGATAGGCCGGGCTGTCGCCGCTCATGTGCTGCAGGACGAGAACAGGCTTCATCGTGTCCGCGATGATGCCTGCCGGCGCAAGCCCCGCGCGCCGCAGCGCTTGGGCGACGATTAGACTCGTGCCATGCCGCGGCGCGGCCGCCGCGCGCGACCAGCGAGGTGCTCCATGGACAAGGCTGTCGATCCTGCCCCGATGCAGGCTGCCCGGGACACAGGTTCACTGCCGCAGGCAGCCATGGACGCGTACTGGATGCCGTTCACCGCGAACCGGCAGTTCAAGAAGGCGCCGCGCCTGCTGGTGGGTGCCGAGGGCATGTACTACCGCGATGCCGCGGGCCGGCAGGTGCTCGACGCGGTGTCGGGCCTGTGGTGCGTCAACGCCGGCCACGCGCGGCCGCGCATCGTCAAGGCGATCCAGGCGCAGGCGGCGGAGATGGACTTCGCGCCCTCGTTCCAGATGGCGCATCCGAAGGCGTTCGAGCTCGCGCAACGCCTCACGGCGCTGGCGCCCGCGGGCATGAACCAGGTCTTCTTCGTCAACTCGGGCTCCGAGGCGGTCGAGACGGCGCTCAAGATCGCCATTGCCTATCACCGCGTGCGCGGCGAGGGGGCGCGCACGCGCCTGATCGGCCGCGAGCGCGGCTACCACGGCGTCAACTTCGGCGGCATCTCGGTCGGCGGCATCGTCTCCAACCGCAAGCACTTCGGCACGCTGCTGGCCGGCGTCGACCACATCCGCCACACGCACGACCCGGCACGCAACGCCTTCGCCCGCGGGCTGCCCGCACACGGCGCCGAATTCGCCGACGATCTCGAGCGCCTGGTGGCGCTGCACGACGCGAGCACCATTGCCGCCGTCATCGTCGAGCCGGTGGCCGGCTCCACCGGTGTGCTGATCCCGCCGCAGGGTTACCTGCAGCGGCTGCGCGAAATCTGCGACCGCCACGGCATCCTGCTCGTCTTCGACGAGGTCATCACCGGCTTCGGTCGCACGGGCCGCGCCTTCGCGGCGCAGACCTTCGGCGTGACGCCGGACATGATCACCTGCGCCAAGGGCCTGACCAACGGCGCCGTACCGATGGGCGGCGTGATCGTCAGGCAGCAGATCCACGACGCCTTCATGAACGGGCCCGAGCACCTGATCGAGTTCTTCCACGGCTACACCTACAGCGCACATCCGCTGGCCTGCGCGGCCGGCCTGGCGACGCTGGACACGTATGCCGAAGAAGGCCTGCTCACGCGTGCCGCCGAACTCGAGGACGAGTTCGCCGACGCCGTGCATTCGCTGGCCGGCGAGCCGCACGTGATCGACGTGCGCAACATCGGCCTGGTCGGCGGCATCGAACTGGCGCCGCTCGCGGGCCAGCCGACCCGGCGCGCGTTCGACATCTTCCTCGACTGCTGGCAGCAGGGCGTGCTGATCCGCACCACCGGCGACATCGTCGCGCTGTCGCCGCCGTTGATCGTCGAGCGCGCGCAGATCGACCGCATCGTCCAGACGCTGCGCGCCGCGATCCGGCGCGCCGCCTGAAGCGCCGCCTGAAGCGCGGCCGGAGGCGTGGCCGGGGGCGCGCCCGCGCATCCGCCGAGCGCGGCGCCGAGTCGCCGCGCGCGCGGACGGCGCCGGGGCGGCCGGGCGCAGTCATGACCTAGACTCACGGGTTCAGCCCGTCACCCGGCGCTGCCGACGCCGGGCCACGGTGCGCGGCGAGCCGGCTCGAACGCCAATTCCCCGGGTCCGCGAACCACCCATGGCCAACGCCGCACCGGCATTCCTGCAGATCCAGGACGTCGTGAAGGACTACGGCGGCGTGCGCGCCGTCAGCCACGCCAGCGTCGCCATCGACAAGGGCGAGATCTTCGCGCTGCTGGGGCCTTCGGGCTGCGGCAAGAGCACGCTGCTGCGCCTGCTCGCCGGCCTCGAGACGCCGAGCGCCGGCCGCATCCTGCTCGACGGCCGCGACCTCGCCGACCTGCCGCCGTACGAGCGGCCGATCAACATGATGTTCCAGAGCTACGCGCTGTTCCCGCATCTCACGGTGTGGGAGAACATCGCGTTCGGCCTCAAGCGCGAGGGCCGGCCCAAGGCCGAGATCGTCCGCCGCGTCCAGGCGATGCTCGAGCTCGTGCAGCTGGGCAAGCTCGCGCAACGCAAGCCGCACCAGCTCTCGGGCGGCCAGCAGCAGCGCGTCGCGCTGGCCAGGAGCCTGGCCAGGCAGCCGCAACTGCTGCTGCTCGACGAGCCGCTGGGTGCACTGGACAAGAAGCTGCGCGAGCGCACGCAACTCGAGCTCGTCAACATCGTCGAGCAGGTGGGCGTGACCTGCGTGATGGTCACGCACGACCAGGAGGAGGCGATGACGATGGCCTCGCGCATCGCCGTCATGGACGAGGGCCGCTTCGTGCAGATCGGCACGCCGCACGAGCTGTACGAGACGCCGAACTCGAGCTTCGTCGCCGACTTCATCGGCAGCGTCAACCTGATGGCCGGCACGCTGGACGCCGACGCGCCCGACCACTGCATCATCGGCTGCGCCGATGTCAGGCACTGGGTCGGCCACGGCATCGCCGGCACGCCGGGAATGGCGGTGACGGTGGCGGTGCGGCCCGAGAAGATCCTGGTCGGCCGCCGTCCGCCCGGCGAGACCGCGTACAACGCGGTGCGCGGACGCATCAAGGAGATCGCCTATCTGGGCGACCTCACCGTCTACCACCTGGCGCTTGCCAGCGGCGCGCTGCTCAAGGCGGCGCAGTCCAACGTCCAGCGCCACCGTGACGACGAGCTGACCTGGGGCGACGAGGCCTGGGCGCACTGGTCGGCCTCGGCGCAGGTCGTGCTCACGCAGTAGCCGCGGGGCCATCGTGCGCTTGCGCCTCGCCCGCCACATCCGCGGTCGCACCGTCGTCGTCGCGGTGCCGATGGTGTTCCTGCTCGCCTTCTTCCTGCTGCCGTTTGCCATCGTCGGCCAGATCAGCCTGGCCGACATGGAAGACGTGTGCTGCAAGGACCTCGTCACGTTCGACGGCGGCGTGCTGCGCATCGCGCTCAAGTTCGCCGGCTACGCCTTCATCGCCGACGATCCGCTGTACCTGCGCACCTACGTCTCGAGCCTGAAGTACGCGGCCGCCACGACGCTGCTGTGCCTGGCGATCGGCTATCCGTTCGCCTATTTCATGGCGCGCGCCGAGCGCGCCGTGCAGCCGGCGCTGCTGATGCTGGTGATGCTGCCGTTCTGGACGTCGTTCCTGCTGCGCGTGTATGCCTGGCGCGCGCTGCTGGCCGAGCACGGCTGGATCGAGCAGTGGGTGGTCGGCAGCGGTCTGGACACGCTGCTGCACGCGCTGGGCCTCATCGTCGAGCCGGGGCAACTGCTGTTCACGCCGTTCTCGCTCGTCGTCGGCATGACCTACACCTACCTGCCCTTCATGGTGCTGCCGCTGTACGCCCACCTCGCGAAGATGGATCTGCGGCTGCTGGAGGCTGCGGCCGACCTCGGCGCGACGCCGTGGGTGGCGTTCTGGAAGATCACGGTGCCGCTGTCCAAGGCCGGCATCATCGCCGGCGCGATGCTGGTCTTCATCCCCTGCGTCGGCGAGTTCGTGATCCCCGAGCTGCTCGGCGGCCCCGAGACGCTGATGATCGGTCGCGTGATCTGGGACGAGTTCTTCGCCAACAACGACTGGCCGCTCGCCTCCAGCGTGGCCATCGTGATGGTGCTGCTGATCATCGTGCCGCTGGCGGTGTTCTCGAAGTACCAGGCCGAGGCCGAGGAGCGCGTGCGGTGAGGCTCGCCACGCCCGCCGCCTTCAACCGCTGGTTCGCGCGCGGCTGGCTCGCGCTGGGCTTCGTGTTCCTGTACCTGCCGATCGCGGCGCTCGTCGTCTTCTCGTTCAACGACTCGCCGCTGCCCAACCTGTGGCGCGGCTTCACGTTCAAGTGGTACGTGGCGCTGGCGCACGACGACGAGATGCTCTCGGGGCTGGCCTTGAGCCTGCGCATCGCCGTTCTCACCGCCTGCGGCTCGGTGGTGCTGGGCACGCTGGCCGCCTTCGCGCTCGTCAAGTACCGGCGCTTCTTCGGCCGCACGCTGTTCTCGGGCATGGTCACGGCGCCGCTCGTGATGCCCGAGGTCGTGGTGGGGCTGTCGCTGCTGCTGATGCTGGTCGCGGTGCAGCGCGCGCTCGGCTTTCCCGAGCGGGGCCTGGCGACCATCTGGCTCGGGCATCTGCTGCTCGGCGTCGCCTACGCGACGGTGGTGATCCGCTCGCGCCTGGCGGCGATGCCGCCGCAGCTCGAAGAGGCGGCGATGGACCTCGGTGCGCGCCCGCACCAGGTGTTCTGGCTCGTCACGCTGCCGATGATTTTGCAGAGTCTGGTCTCG
Source organism: Pseudomonadota bacterium (assembly GCA_018241895.1). Classification (GTDB taxonomy): domain Bacteria; phylum Pseudomonadota; class Gammaproteobacteria; order Burkholderiales; family Burkholderiaceae_C; genus Rubrivivax. The sequence goes on along the minus strand of JAFECX010000131.1, from coordinate 31,499 downwards.
GCCTGGCTGCTGACCTTCACGATCTCGCTGGACGACGTCGTGATCTCGGCCTTCCTGAGCGGGCCGGGCTCGACGACGATGCCGCTGGTGATCTTCTCGCGTGCGCGCCTGGGGCTCAACCCGAGCGTGAACGCCATCGCCACCGTGATCATCGCGCTGGTGGCCGTCGGCGTCGTCGCGGCAAGCTGGCTCATCGCGCAGCGCGAGCGGCGCCGCCAGCGCGAGATCGTTGCCGCCGCGCTGGGCGGCTGAGGCGCGGTGGCTGACGGCCGCTTTGCAGCGAACGGCGCACCCGCCCGGCGCGACGCGCCCGACGTGCCCCGGCACGCCGGCGGGCCGTGGCTGGCCTATGCCGCGCTGGCCGGCAGCATGGCGCTGGTCGGCAGCTACGTCGGGCTGTCCCGGCTGCTGGTGGCGGCCTTCCCCGTCTTCCTGCTCGCCTGGCTGCGCTTTGCCATCGCCGCCGTCGCGATGGCGCACTGGGTGCCGCGCGCCGACGACGAGCCGGCCCTGACACGCCACGACCGCGTGCTGCTGTTCTGGGAGAGCTTCCTCGGCAACTTCATGTTCTCGGTGTTCATGCTGTACGGCGTGCGCGCGACTTCGGCGCTGGCCGCCGGTCTGGTGATGGCCGCGATCCCGGCGGCGGTGGCGCTGCTCGCGCGCGTCTTCCTCGCCGAGGCGATCACGCGGCGCATGGCCGGGGCCATCGCCTGCGCGGTGGCCGGCATCGGCGTGCTCGCGCTGGCCAAGAGTCCGCAAGCCGGCGCCGCCGCGCCGTGGTGGGGCTACGCCCTGCTCGTCGGCGCCGTGCTGTGCGAAGCGAGCTACGTCGTCATCGGCAAGCGGCTCACGGGACGCGTGTCGCCGCGGCGCATCAGCGCGCTCATCAACCTGTGGGGGCTGGCGCTGGTGACGCCGCTGGGCCTGTGGCAGGCGCGAAGCTTCGGCTTTGCCGCGGTGCCGCTCGCGCTCTGGGGGCTGCTCGTCTTCTACGCGCTGGCGGCCAGCATGGCGAGCGTGTGGCTGTGGATGCGCGGGCTGCGTCAGGTGCCGGCGCCGCGCGCCGGCGTCTTCACCGTGCTGCTGCCGATGAGCGCGGCCGCGGTCGGCGTGCTCTTCCTCGGCGAACCGCTCGGCCCGATGCACGGCGTGGCGTTCGCGCTCGCGCTGGCGGGGTTGCTGCTCGCGACCTGGCCGGCGCGTGCGCTGCGCTGAGCGCGGCCGCGCCGGCCGCGGCTGGCTGGCCGTAGTGGTGAAAGCGCTCGATCACCTCGGCCATCTGCGCCGCCGACAGCAGCGGTGGCTCGGCCACCGCGAGCGCCTTCAGGTAGGCCTCGCTGAGCGACTCGATCTCCAGCGCCACCTTCATCGCGCCGGCGAGCGTGCGGCCGACCGCCACCAGCCCGTGGTGCGCCAGCAGGCAGGCGTCGCGCTCGCGCAGCGCCTCGGCCACCAGCCGTGACAGTGCCGGTGTGCCGAAGAGCCGGTACGGCACGCAGGGCACCGAGTCGCCCCCCGCGATCGCGACCATGTAATGGAAGGCGGGCAGCGAGCGCTCGAGGCAGGCCAGCGCGCTGGCGTGCACCGAGTGCGTATGCACGACCGCACCGACATCGGCCCGCACGGCGTAGATCGCGCGATGGAAATGCCATTCGCTGGATGGCTTGCAGCGTCCGCGCACGCCGCCGTCCAGGCCCAGCCACACGAGATCGTCGGGCGCGGTGTCGTCGGCGCCCATGCCGGTGGGCGTGATCCACATCCCGGCGCCGTCGCGCACGCTGAGGTTGCCGCTGCTGCCACGATTGAGACCGAGCGCGTCCAGACGGCGCAGTGCGGCGACGGCGGCCTCGCGCAGTGCGACGCTCTCGCTCACGCCGCCTCCGTGGCGGCTGCCGCCTTGCGCGCGAGCGCGCGCAGCGCGTCGGCCGAGGCCGGGACGACGCCGCATTCGCTCACGAGCCCGCTCACCAGCCGCGCCGGCGTCACGTCGAAGGCGGGATTCGCCGCGCGCGCGCCGGCCGGCACCAGGCACACCTCGCGCAGGCGGCCCGCGTCGTCGCGCCCGGCGACGTGCGTGACCTCGCGCGCCGCGCGTTCCTCGATCGCGATGTCGGCGCCGCGGGCCGTGTCCAGGTCCAGCGTCGACGTCGGCATCGCGACATAGAACGGCACGCCGTTGTCGTGCGCGGCCAGCGCCTTCAGGTAGGTGCCGATCTTGTTGCAGACGTCGCCGTTGGCCGCCACGCGGTCGCAGCCGACGAAGACGATGTCGACCTCGCCGCGCTGCATCAGGTGGCCGCCGGCGTTGTCGGCGACGATCGTCAGCGGCACGCCGGCATGCGCCAGTTCCCACGCCGTCAGGCTGGCGCCCTGGTTGCGCGGCCGCGTCTCGTCGACCCACACGTGCAGCGCGATGCCCGCCTCGTGCGCGAGGTAGATCGGCGCCGTCGCCGTGCCCCAGTCGACGGTGGCGAGGAACCCCGCATTGCAGTGCGTCAGCACGCGCACCGGGCCCGGACGGCGCCCGGGCGTGTGCGCGATGCGCTCGACGAGCGCCAGGCCGTGGCGGCCGATCGCATGATTGGTGGCCACGTCCTCCTCGGCGATGGCGTCGGCCTCGGCCCAGGCGGCGGCGGCACGTGCGCCTGCCGCAAGGTCGTGCAGGCGCCGCTGCATGCGCGCCAGCGCCCAGGCGAGGTTGACCGCCGTCGGCCGCGTGCCGCGCAGCCGCTCGCAGGCGGCATGCAGCGCGCCGTCGGACGCATCGCGTCCGAGCGCCAGCGCCACGCCGTACGCCGCCGCGGCGCCGATGAGCGGCGCGCCGCGCAGCCACATGTCGCGGATCGCCGTGCAGACGTCGTCCACGCTCGCCAGGCGCGCGAGGCGCAGCGCGTGCGGCAGCGCCCGCTGGTCGATGATCTCGACGGCGTCGCGCGCGGGCAGCGCGCGCAGGGGGCGCAGCGGCTGGCCGTCGATCTTCACGCGGCGTCGCCGGCGCCGCCGGGCGGCGGCACGTCGGGCATGAGCGGCAGCACGCGGCCGGCGATCGGGCGCAGGCGGCGCATCGCCTCGGGGTCGCGCGCCTCGGGTGCGGTGATGAGCGCGTGGTCGAGCGCACGGCGGCACGCGCATTGCGGTGCGGCGCTGTCCGAGGCGATGGCGGCGGCGGCGCCGCGCACCATGTCCTTGGCGCTCTGGGCGTTGGCGAGCAGCACGCGCACGATGGCCTCGACCGTCACCGCGTCGTGCTCCGGGTGCCAGCAGTCGAAGTCGGTGACCATCGCCACCGTCGCATAGCAAAGCTCCGCCTCGCGTGCCAGCTTGGCCTCGGGCATGTTGGTCATGCCGACGACATCGCAATTCCAGCTTCGGTACAGGCGCGACTCGGCCAGGGTCGAGAACTGCGGCCCTTCCATCGTCAGGTAGGTGCCGCCGCGTGCGTGCGGCACGCCCTGCGCCGCGAGCGTGGCCGCGACGTGCGCGCCCAGTCGCGCGCACACCGGATGGGCCATCGAGACGTGCGCCACCAGCCCGCGGCCGAAGAAGCTCTTGGCGCGCGCGCAGGTGCGGTCGATGAACTGGTCGACGACGACGAAGGTGCCCGGCGGCAATTCGGCGCGCAGGCCGCCGACGGCCGACAGCGACAGCACGTCGGTGGCGCCCAGCATCTTCAGCGCCGCGATGTTGGCGCGGTAGTTCACTTCCGAGGGCGGGATGCGGTGGCCCCGGCCGTGGCGTGGCAGGAACGCCAGCCGCGCGCCGCCCAGGCGGCCGAGGAGGATCTGGTCGCTCGGCGCGCCCCACGGCGTGTCGACGCCGACCCAGTGCGTGTCGGACAGGCCGGGCAGGTCGTACAGGCCGCTGCCGCCGATGATGCCCAGCAGCGGCGAGGGGTTCGGGTCAGCGGGGGTCATGGTGTCGAGGGGGCTCGCTCGCACTGTCGCCTTGCCGTGCGCCGTTGCAGTGCGGTGACGCGTCGCGCTATTGCGGTGCGCTATTGCGGTGCGCAATGGCGGTGCGTCGCTGCGGCGTCCTGTCGATGTGCGGCGTCGGCGTGCGTGGCCGGCGCGTGTGATCAGGGTGCGGCGCCGGCCACGGCATTGTGCGGCGCCATCGCCGCTCGCGCCAGCGCCGACACGCGGGCCGGGGTCTCGTGGCGCAGCCGCGCGTCCGACCACACCTGGCGCCAGCGGCGCGCGCCGGGCTCGCCGTGGCGCAGGTCGATCATGTGGCGCGACGCGTGCTGCCAGGGCTCGCCGCGCGCCGCGAGCCGCGTCATGTAGGCCACCATGGCGGCCTCGACGGCGTCGCGGCTGATCTCGAGCGGCGGCGCGCCGAAGAAGCGAACATCCCAGCGCGTCATCGACCAGGGCTCGTGGTAGGCGTGGCGTCCGACCATCGCGCCGTCCACCTCGGCCAGCGCCTGCGCGATCGCCTCGTCGCTGGTGAGGCCGCCGTTGGCGACGATCGTCAGCGCCGGGAAGTCGCGCTTCAAGCGCCGCACCACGTCGTGACGCAGCGGCGGCACCTCGCGGTTTTCCTTCGGCGACAGGCCATCGAGCCAGGCGTTGCGTGCGTGCACGACGAAGACGCGGCAGCCGCCGCGCTCGGCGACGGTGCCGACGAAGTCGCGCACGAAGCCGTAGCTCTGGTCGCGGCCCAGGCCGACGCGGTGCTTCACGCTCACCGGCAGCGACGTCGCCTCGCGCATCGCGCGCACGCAGTCGGCCACCAGGGCGGGCTCGGCCATCAGGCAGGCACCGAAGGCGCCACGCTGCACGCGCTCGCTCGGGCAGCCGCAGTTCAGATTGACCTCGTCGTAGCCCCAGCGCTCGGCCAGGCGCGCGCAGTGCGCCAGATCGGCCGGCTCGCTGCCCCCCAGCTGCAGCGCCAGCGGATGCTCGCTCGGGTCGTGGCCCAGGTGGCGCGGCAGATCGCCGTGCAGCAGCGCGCCGCTGCTCACCATCTCCGTGTACAGCCGCGTGCGACGCGTTAGCAGCCGGTGAAAGTAGCGGCAATGGCGATCGGTCCAGTCGAGCATCGGGGCCACCGAAAGGCGCCAGGTGTCGAGCGAGCGATCGGACATGCGTGCGCCCGGCTTCGACGTCAGAAGCGCCGCAGCGCCGCCGCCTCGTTGAGCGTGAGTGCGCCCAGCACCAGCGCGCCACCGGCCAGCACGGCGTCGCCGGGCGCCTCGCCCGCACCGAGCCAGGCCCACAGCACCCCGAACAGCACCTCGAGCAGCGCCAGCAGCGAGACCTCGGGCGCGCTCAGCGCGCGTGCCGCCATCACGGCCAGGATGCACGGAACGGCCAGCTGCACGACCCCGAGCAGTGCGAGCCAGGCGAGGTCGCCGCGCGAGGCCTGCCAGGGCCAGGCCAGCGGCAGCACGAGCAGGGCCGACAGCAGCGCGCCGATCAGCACCGCGGGCAGCATGTCGCCATCGTGGGCCTCGTCGCCGCGCGTGCCGGCGCGCAGATGCTGCAGCAACGTCCAGTTGACCGCCCCCGCCAGCGGCACCGCCAGCGCGACCGCCACGCCGAGCACGTGCGTGCCGTCGCCGCCACCGATTTCGCGACCGTACATCCAGCCGATGCCGGCCGCGGCGAGCGCAATCGCGGCCCAGGTACGCGGCGCGAGCCGATGCCCGAGCGCCAGGCGCGCGGCGAGCGCCGTGAACAAGGGCCCGAGCGCCATCGTGATCAGCACGTTGGCCACCGTGGTGAGCGTGAGCGCGACCATGAAGGCCGTGTACATCACGCCCCAGCACAGGCCCGACAGCCACAACGCGCGCCCGCCGCTGGCCAGTCGCCGCACGAGCGCGGCGCGGCCACGCAGCCACAGCAGCAGCGGCACGAGCGCGACGGCGTTGAAGGTGCTGCGCCAGAAAGTGACCTCGAAGCTGCGCGCCGTCTCGAGCTGACGCGACACGACGCCGGCGATGCTCCACATCAGCGTCGCCGCGACCATCAGCGCGACCGCCTGGCGGTGCGTCGGCAAGGGGACGCCTCTCGTCGCGGCGACACCGACCTGCGGCCCGCTCGCGCGCACTCAGGCCGCCTCGCGCTGCGCGCGCCGGCGCTCGTGCTCCTTGAGCCAGCGCTTGCGGATGCGGATGCTCCTGGGGGTGATCTCGACCAGCTCGTCGTCGTCGATGAACTCGACCGCGTACTCGAGCGTGAGCTCGATCGGCGGCGTGAGCTTGATCGCGTCCTCCTTGCCGGCAGCGCGGAAGTTGGTGAGCTGCTTGGTGCGCACGGCATTGACGACGAGATCGTTGTCGCGGCTGTGAATGCCGACCACCATGCCTTCGTAGACCGGATCGCCCGGCCTGACGAACATGCGCCCGCGCTCGTCGAGCTTGCCCAGGGCGTAGGTGACGATCTCGCCGGCGTCCATGCTGATCAGCGCGCCGTTCTTGCGCCCGCCGATCTCGCCGCGCCAGGGCTCGTAGCCGTCGAAGACGTTGCTGATGAGCCCCGTGCCGCGCGTCAGGTTCATGAACTCGTTGGAAAAGCCGATCAGGCCGCGCGCCGGGATGCGGTAGTCCAGCCGCACGCGCCCGCGCCCGTCGCTCAGCATGTCGACGAGCTCGCCCTTGCGCTCGCCCAGCGCCTGCATCACCCCACCCTGATGCTGCTCCTCGACGTCGACGGTGACGAGTTCGATCGGCTCGTGGCGTTCCTTGCCGCTCGGCCCGTCGACCTCGTGCAGGACCACGCGCGGCTTGCCGACCGCGAGCTCGTAGCCCTCGCGACGCATGTTCTCGAGCAGGATCGTCAGGTGCAGCTCGCCCCGGCCGGAAACCTCGAACACGCCCTCTTCGCCGCTTTCGCGCACGCGCAGCGCGACGTTGCTCTCGAGCTCGCGCTGCAGCCGGTCCCAGATCTGGCGGCTGGTGACGAACTTGCCCTCGCGCCCGGCCAGCGGGCTGGTGTTGACGCAGAAGTTCATCGTCAGCGTCGGCTCGTCGACGCGCAGCATCGGCAGCGCACGCGGGTCGAGCGGGTCGGTGAGCGTCGCGCCGATGCCGATGCCGTCGATGCCGGTGACGAGCACGATGTCGCCGGGACCGGCCTCGTCGACGGCACGCCGCTCGAGGCCCTCGAAGGTCAGCACCTGGTTGACGCGGCCCTTGAAGCTGCGCCCGCCCTCCGACGCCGGGCCCTCCATCACGAGCACCTCCATCGCCGGTCGGATGGTGCCGCTGTTGACGCGCCCGACGCCGATGCGGCCGACGTAGGTGCTGTAGTCGAGCGAGCTCACCTGCAACTGCAGCGGCGCCGCCGGGTCGCCCTCGTGCGCCGGCACGCGCTCGAGGATGGTCTCGAACAGCGGCGCCAGGTCGCTGCCCCAGGCCGCGCCGGGTGCGCCGGCGCTCAGCGACGCCCAGCCGTTCAGGCCCGACGCGTAGACGACGGGGAAGTCGAGCTGGCGCTCGCTCGCGCCCAGCTTGTCGAACAGTTCGAAGGCGGCGTTGATCACGTGGTCGGGCCGTGCGCCGGGTTTGTCGACCTTGTTGACGACGACGATGGGCTCGAGGCCGAGCGCGAGCGCCTTGCGGGTCACGAAGCGCGTCTGCGGCATCGGGCCCTCCTGGGCGTCGATGAGCAGCAGCACGCCGTCGACCATCGACAGCGCGCGCTCGACCTCGCCGCCGAAGTCGGCGTGCCCGGGCGTGTCGACGATGTTGATGTGGGTGCCGCGCCAGCTGACGGCGCAGTTCTTGGCCAGGATCGTGATGCCGCGCTCGCGCTCGATGTCGTTGCTGTCCATCACGCGCTCGGCCACCTGCTGGTTGTCGCGGAAGGTGCCGCTCTGGCGCAGCAGTTGGTCGACGAGCGTGGTCTTGCCGTGGTCGACGTGGGCGATGATGGCGATGTTGCGGATCGGATGCATGACAGAACGCTTTCAGGCGCGGGCGGCCTGAACCTCCAGGGGGCTGAGCAGGCGGTCGGCGATCAGCTCGCCGGCCGTGATGTGGGCGCTGCCGAGAAAGGCGCGCGGATGGCCGTCGGTGCCGACAGCCGGTGCCGGTACGCTGGCGTAGACGCGCACGCGGGCCGCGTCGGCCGCTGCCACGCGGCGTCGCAGCCCGCTGAGGAAGCGTCCGGCCTCGTCGTCGGGCAGCCGCAGCGCCGGCCAGCCCGCGAGCAGTGCATCGACGGGCTGCAGCCGCGCCTCGCGCGCCGGCTCGTCGAGCGCCGCCAGCGCATCGATCGTGATCGCATGGGCGATGTCGAACGGCCCGCTGGCGCTGCGCTGCAGCGCGGCGAGCGTGGCGCCGCAGCCGAGCCGCCGGCCGATGTCCTCGGCCAGCACACGGATGTAGGTGCCCTTGCTGCAGTGCACGTCGACGACGAGCTGCGGTGGCTCCCACTCGACGAGGTCGATGCGGTGGATCGTCACGCGCCGTGGCGTGCGCTCGACCTCGATGCCGGCGCGTGCGTAGTCGTACAGCGCCTTGCCGCCGAACTTGACGGCCGAGTGCATCGGCGGCAGCTGCTCGATGGCACCTGTCAGGCGCGCCAGCACGGCCTCGATGTCGGCACGGCTGCAGTGCACGTCACGGCGCTCGACGACTTCGCCTTCGCCGTCGCCGGTGCTCGTGCGCTCGCCCAGGCGCAGCGTCGCACGGTAGCGCTTGTCGGCCTCGAGGTTGACCTGCGCGAACTTGGTCGCCGCGCCGAAGGCCAGCGGCAGCAGCCCGGTGGCCAGCGGGTCGAGCGTGCCGGTGTGGCCGCCCTTGGCGGCGCGCAGCAGCGCCATCGCCTTGCGCAGTGCGTCGTGGCTCGTCCAGCCCAGCGGCTTGTCGACGAGCAGCACGCCGTGCAGCGCGCGGCGTGGCAGGCGCGCTTGCGCGGCGGGAGCCATCACTCCTCCTCGGCGTCGTCGCGCGTGCGCTGGGCGTTGGCGCGGGCGATCAGCGCCGACAGGTCGGCGGCGCGCTCGGTGCTGCGGTCGAAGCGGAAGTTCAGCGTCGGCACCGTGTGGATGGACAGGCGCTTGAACAGCGCGTTGCGCAGCCAGCCCGCGGCTTCGTTGAGCGCCGCCTCGCTCGCCTCGGGGCTGCCGAGCAGCACCGAGAAGTGCACCTTGGCATGTGCGTAGTCGGGCGAGACGTCGACGCTGTTGAGCGTCACCATGCCGATGCGCGGGTCCTTGAGTTCGCGGATCAGATCGGCCAGATCGCGCTGGATCTGGTCGGCGACGCGCAGGCTGCGGTTGGGGATGGCTTTCTTGTGGCGCATGGCAGGCTCGCAAAACACGAAGGCCCCGCCGGTCGACGGGGCCTTCACGGGGGGCGGACGGCACCGTCACAGGGTCCGGGCGACTTCCTTGACTTCGAAGAACTCGAGCTGGTCGCCCTCCTTGATGTCGTTGTAGTTCTTGAGCTTGATGCCGCACTCGAAGCCTTCCTTGACCTCGCGCACGTCGTCCTTGAAGCGCTTGAGCGACTCGAGCTCGCCGGTGTAGACGACGACGTTGTCGCGCAGCAGGCGGAAGCGCGCATTGCGGTGCACGACGCCGGCGGTGATCATGCAGCCGGCCACGGTGCCGATCTTGCTGGCGACGAACACGCTGCGGATCTCGGCCGTGCCGATGACCTCCTCGCGCTGCTCGGGTGCCAGCATGCCCGACATCGCTGCCTTGATCTCGTCGACCGCGTCGTAGATGATGTTGTAGTACTTGAGCTCGACGCCGCTGGCCTCGGCCAGCTTGCGCGCCTGGGCGTCGGCGCGCACGTTGAAGCCGATCACGATCGCCTTCGAGGCGATCGCCAGGTTGATGTCGCTCTCGCTGATGCCGCCCACCGCGGCGTGCACGATCTGCACCTTGACCTCGTCGGTGCTGAGCTTGAGCAGGCTCTGCGCGAGCGCCTCCTGCGAGCCCTGCACGTCGGCCTTGACGATGAGCGCCAGCGTCTGCGCGCTCTCGCCCAGCTGGTCGAACATGTTCTCGAGCTTGGCCGCCTGCTGGCGCGCGAGCTTGACGTCGCGGTACTTGCCCTGGCGGAAGGTGGCGATCTCGCGCGCGCGGCGCTCGTCGCCCAGCACCATGAACTCGTCGCCGGCGGCCGGCACCTCGGTCAGGCCCTGGATCTCCACCGGCATGCTCGGCCCCGCCGCTTCGGCGGCGTTGCCGTCCTCGTCGAGCATGGCGCGCACGCGCCCGAAGCTCGAGCCGGCGAGCACGATGTCACCCTTCTTGAGCGTGCCGCTTTGCACGAGCACGGTCGCCACCGGGCCGCGGCCCTTGTCCAGGCGCGCCTCGATCACGAGGCCCTTGGCCGCGGCGTCGGCGGGCGCGTGAAGCTCGAGCACCTCGGCTTGCAGCAGCACCTGCTCGAGCAGTTCGTCCATGCCCTGCCCGGTCTTGGCCGACACCGGCACGAACGGCGCCTCGCCGCCGAACTCCTCGGGCACCACACCCTCGGCCACCAGTTCGGCCTTGACGCGCTCGACGTTCGCCTCGGGCTTGTCGATCTTGTTCATCGCCACCACGAGGGGCACGCCGGCGGCCTTGGCGTGCGCGATCGCCTCCTTGGTCTGCGGCATGACGCCGTCGTCGGCCGCCACCACCAGGATCACGATGTCGGTGGCCTGGGCGCCGCGCGCGCGCATTGCCGTGAACGCCTCGTGGCCCGGCGTGTCGAGGAAGGTGATGCTGCCGCGCGGCGTGTCGACGTGGTAGGCGCCGATGTGCTGCGTGATGCCGCCGGCCTCGCCGGCGGCGACGCGGCTGCGCCGCAGGTAGTCGAGCAGCGAGGTCTTGCCGTGGTCGACGTGGCCCATCACCGTGACCACCGGCGCGCGCGGCAGCGCCTCGGCGTCGTGGGCGGCCGTCTCCTCCTCGGTGAAGGCCTCGGGGTCGTCGAGCTTGGCCGCGAGCGCCTTGTGGCCCATCTCCTCGACGACGATCATCGCCGTCTCCTGGTCGAGCTGCTGGTTGATGGTGACCATCTGGCCGAGCTTCATCAGCTGCTTGATCACCTCGCTGGCCTTGACGCTCATCTTGTGCGCGAGGTCGGCCACCGAGATCGTCTCGGGCACGTGCACCTCCTGCACCTGGAAGTCGGCTGCGGCGGCGAAGCCGCCCTCGCCGCGCTCGCCGCGGCGCGCCGCCCCGCGCGGGGCACGCCAGCCGGCGCGCCCGGCTCCCGTGTCGCCACGCGTCCTGAGGCCCGCACGCTTCTTGGCCGCATCGTCGGCCCAGCTCGAGCTGAGCTTCTCGCTCTTGACTTGCTTCTTGTCGCCGGGCTTGGCGGCGGTCGCGGTGGCGCCGGGGGCTCCCGTCTTGGGCTTGTGGATCGTGCCCTTGATCGCCTCCTTGGCTGCCGCCGGCTTGGCCTCCTCGGGCTTCTTGGCCACCAGCGTCTTCTTGGGCGCGGCCATCATGGCGCGGATGGCCGCCGCTTCGGCCTCGGCGGCCTTGCGGCGGCGCTCCAGATCGGCCTGGCGTGCGGCGTCCTCGGCCACCTTGTCGGCGGCCTTGACGACACGCAGCGTGGGCTTGGTCGGCTCGGCCGGCTTGACGGCCTCCTCGGGCGCGAGCGCTTCGGCGGACGGGGTGGCCGGGTTCTCCTTGGCGGCATCCGCCGCGCCGACGTCCCCGGCCTTGTCCGCGGGCGCCGCGGGTGCCGCCGCGGCGGCCGCCTTGCGTGCGGCCTCCGCCGCCTCGGCCGCAGCGGCTTCGGCCGCCGCCTTGTCGGCCGCCTCCTGGGCCGCGCGCTCGGCCTCCTCGCGCTGGCGGCGCTGCTCGGCAAGCTCCTCTTCCTGGCGGCGGATCGCCTCGGCCTGGGCGCGCGCCTCTTCCTCGCGGCGTGCGAGCTCGAGCTCCTCGGCGCTCGGTCCGCTCTCCTCGACCGGCGCGGCCTCGTCGCGCTTGACGAAGACGCGCTTCTTGCGCACCTCGACCTGGATGGTGCGCGCGCGGCCGCTCGCATCGGCCTGCTTGATTTCGGTCGTGCTCTTCTTGACGAGCGTGATCTTCTTGCGCTCGGTCGCGGCAACACTGCCGTGCGAGGTGCGGATGAACTCGAGCAGCCGCTCCTTGTCGACCTCGGTGAGGGCGTCGTCGGGCGACTGCTTGCTCACGCCGGCCGAATGAAGCTGCTCGAGCAGGGCCGCGGTCGGGCGGTTGAGCTGCGCGGCAAGCTGGGCGACGGTGGTCACGGCCATGAAGCGATGTTTCCTGCGTGTGATGCGTGCGGACTCTTGAGAAACGGGCGGGCGGCCTCAGGCGGTGAACCAGTGCTCGCGCGCCTTCATGATCAACGCTTTGGCGCGCTCCTCGTCGACACCGGTCAGCTCGACCAGTTCGTCGACCGCCAGGTCGGCGAGATCGTCGCGGTTGGCGATGCCGCCGCCGGCCAGCTTGGCGACGAACTCGGGCGCGAGTGCCTGGCCGTCGACCTCGAGATCGCGCAGGTCCTGCGAGACCTGGGCGACCTTGTTCGCCTGCTCGATCTCCATCGTCAGCAAGGCGTCCTTGGCGCGCGTGCGCAGTTCGTGCACGGTCTCCTCGTCGAAGGCGTCGATCTCGAGCATCTCCTGCAGCGGGACGTACGCCACCTCCTCCAGGCTGGTGAAGCCCTCGGCGATCAGGATGTCGGCCACCTCCTCGTCGACGTCGAGCTTGTCGACGAAGACGTGCCGCACCGAGTCGCTCTCCTCGCTCTGCTTGGCCTCGGACTCCTCGGCGGTCATGATGTTGATGCGCCAGCCGGTGAGCTCGCTGGCCAGGCGCACGTTCTGGCCGCCGCGGCCGATCGCGATCGCCAGGTTCTCCTCGTCGACGACGACGTCCATCGCGTGGCGCTCCTCGTCGACGACGATGCTCTGCACGTTGGCCGGCGCCAGTGCACCGATCACGAACTGCGCCGGGTCGTCGGACCACAGCACGATGTCGACGCGCTCGCCAGCCACCTCGTTGGTGACGGCGTTGACGCGCGAGCCGCGCACGCCCACGCAGGTGCCGATCGGATCGACGCGGCGGTCGTGGCTGACGACGGCGATCTTGGCGCGGCTGCCCGGGTCGCGCGCGCAGCTCTTGATCTCGAGCAGGCCCTGCTCGATCTCGGGCACCTCCTGCGCGAACAGCTCGACCATGAACGCCGGCGCCGAGCGGCTGAGCATGATCTGCGCGCCGCGCTGCGTCGGATCGACGCCGAGGATGACGGCGCGCACGCGATCGCCCGAGCGCAGGTTCTCCTTCGGGATCATCTCGCTGCGCTTGAGGCGTCCCTCGACGCGGCCGCTCTCGACGATCAGGTCGCCCTTGTCCAGGCGCTTGACGGTGCCGACGAAGATCTTCTCGCCGCGCGCCATGAAGTCGTTGAGCAGCGTCTCGCGCTCGGCGTCGCGGATCTTCTGCAGGATCACCTGCTTGGCGGCCTGCGCGCCGATACGCCCTATCGGCACCGACTCGATGGCCTCCTCGATGTAGTCGCCCTCCTCGATGTCGTCGATGCGATCGCGGGCGTCGGAGAGCAGTTCCTCGGCGTCGGGGTTCTGCAGGCCGGCCGAGTCGGGCACCACCAGCCAGCGGCGGAATGTTTCGTACTCGCCCGTGTCTTGGTCGACGGCGACGCGGATGTCGACCTCGCCGCCGTGCAGCTTCTTCGTCGCCGAGGCGAGCGCGGCCTCGACGGCGCCGAAGACGACCTCGCGCTCGACCGTCTTCTCGCGCGAGATGGCATCCACCAGCATCAGCATTTCGCGATTCATCGACTCACCTCTTGATCCACCTCGGCATGCGGCGTCTCGCGCGCCTGCGCCGGCTGTGCTGCCGCGGCACCGGCCGCGCCGGCGCCCTTGCGGCGCTTGAAGTCGAGCACCGGAACGAGTTGTGCCTCACGCACCTCGTCCAGCGTGAAGCCCAGCACCTGTTCGGACTTGCCGTCGGCGAAGGTGAGCTGCCACTGGCCCGCAGCGCCGGCGCCGAGTTCGCCTTCGAAGTGGCGCCGTCCTGCCAGCGGCTCGCGCAGGGTGAGCCGCACGCGCGCGCCGACGAAGCGCACGTAGTCGGCCGCATTGCGCAGCGGCCGGTCGAGCCCGGGCGAAGACACCTCGAGCCGCGCGTAATCGACGCCGTCGACCTCGAGCGCGTACTGCAGCTGGCGGCTCACCTGTTCGCAGTCGCCGACGGTCACCGCGTCGCCCGGCTCGGCGTAGGCGCGCCCGGCGATGCGGTCGATCGTCACGCGCAGCAGGCCGCGCGGCGCGCGCTCCAGATCCGCCAGTTCGTAGCCCAGGCCCTCGACGGTGGCGGCAATCGAGCGCCGTGCATCGGCGAGCGGCTCGTGCAGTGCCGCGGCACTCGTCGCACTGCGACGCGGCGGGCGTGGCATCGGCCGCGCCACCGACGGGTCGCCGCGATGATCGCCGCCGGCCCGCCCCGCGCCGCCCTTGCCCGGCGCCTTGCCGCCCGCCTTGCCCAACGCCTTGCGCGCCAGCTTGCCCCGCGCATCGTCGGCGCGCGGGCGTGCGGGCGCCGACAGCCGCTGCTGTGCGGGCTGCGCGCCCTTCGGTCCTTGCCTGTCGTTGCCCAACTCGTTCGACCCGTCTGCGTTGGCCTGCGTTCGTCCGCCCGTCGTCCGGTATGCTCCCGGCCGAGCCGCAGCCCCTGCCCCGCTGCCGTCGCGAAAGCCCTCGGCGCCGCCGCCTGGGCTCCCTGGGCAGTCGAGCAAAAAAAATGGGCTGGAAGAATCCGCCCAAGCAGCACGATCCGGGAAACGGCTGATTGTAGCGCGTGCGCCCAGGTGCGACAACAAGCGCGACCGCCATGGGGCCGCCCGCTGCGGCTCGCATGCCAGAATCCGCGGCCCGGCCTACGCTTGGCAGAGCCGTCGTTCGACGGCCGCCGGGCCACGCCGCACAGACGAAGAGTGTCACGAGGACGATGGGGGTAGCGATGGGTTTTCTTGCCGGCAAGCGACTGCTGATCACCGGGGTGCTTTCGAACCGCTCGATCGCCTATGGCATCGCGCGTGCCTGTCGCCGCGAGGGCGCGGAGCTGGCGTTCAGCTACGTCGGCGAACGCTTCAAGGAGCGCATCGCCGAGTTCGCAGCCGAGTTCGGCTCCAACCTGATCTACGAGTGCGACGTCGGCTCCGACGAGGAGATCGCGCAGCTGTTCGCCGGGCTCGGCGAGCGCTGGGGCCAGTTCGACGGCTTCGTGCACTCGATCGGATTCGCGCCGCGCGAGTCGATCAGCGGCGACTTCCTCGAGGGCGTGTCGCGCGAGGCGTTCCGCGTCGCGCACGACATCTCCGCGTACAGCTTTCCCGGCATGGCCAAGGCGGCGCTGCCGTACCTGCGCCCGAATGCGGCGCTGCTCACGCTCAGCTACCTGGGGGCGGTGCGCGCGGTGCCCAACTACAACACGATGGGCCTGGCGAAAGCTTCGCTCGAAGCCAGCGTGCGCTACCTGGCGAGCGCCCTCGGACGGCGTGGCATCCGCGTCAATGCGATCTCGGCCGGCCCGATCAAGACGCTGGCCGCCTCGGGCGTGAAGGACTTCGGCCGCCTGCTCGGTTACGCCGCCAGCAGCGCCCCGCTCGGGCGCAACGTGACGATCGACGAGGTCGGCAACGTCGCTGCCTTCTTGCTGTCGGATCTGGCCAGCGGCGTGACGGCCGAGATCACCTACGTCGACGCCGGTTTCAGCCAGGCGATCGCCGACGTGCCCGGTGTCGGCTGAGCCCCTTCCTCTCGGCCCTCAGTCGCGCCGCACGCAGTCGACGTAGTAGCGCCGCGGGCCGCCGTTCTCGTCCTCGACGAGGCCGTGCACGTCGGTCTCGAAGCCCGCAAAGGCGGCGTTGAACTCGCGCGTGAAGCGCAGGTAGTCGATGATCCGGCGGTTGAAGCGCTCGCCGGGAATCAGCAGCGGGATGCCCGGCGGATAGGGCGTCAGCAGCGAGGTCGTCACGCGCCCCTCGAGTTCGTCGATGCCGACACGCTCGGTCTCGCGGTGCGCGATGCGCGCAAAGGCGTCGCTGGGCTTCATCACCGGCTGCAGGTCCGACAGGTACATCTCGGTCGTCAGGCGGGCGATGTCGCCCTTGGCGTACATCTCGTGCATGCTCTGGCACAGGTCGCGCAGCCCCATGCGCTCGTAGCGCGGGTGCTTGGCGATGAACTCGGGCAGCACGCGCCACATCGGCGCGTTGCGATCGAAATCGTCCTTGAACTGCTGCAGCGCGGTGAGCATCGTGTTCCATCGGCCCTTGGTGATGCCGATCGTGAACATGATGAAGAACGAGTACAGGCCCGTCTTCTCGACCACCACGCCGTGCTCGGCGAGGAACTTGGTCACCACGCCGGCAGGGATGCCGCTCTTGGCGAACCGGCCCGACAGGTCCAGCCCCGGCGTGACGATCGTGCACTTGATCGGGTCGAGCATGTTGAAGCCTTCGGCCAGCGCGCCGAAGCCGTGCCACTTGTCGCCCGCGCGCAGCAGCCAGTCGGCCTGCCGGCCGATCCCTTCGCTGGCGAGCGCCTCCGGCCCCCAGACCGTGAACCACCAGTCGCGGCCGAACTCCTGGTGCACCTTGCGCATGGCGCGACGGAAGTCGAGCGATTCGGCGATGCTCTCCTCGACCAGCGCGCGCCCGCCCGGCGCCTCCATCATCGAGGCGGCGACGTCGCAGCTGGCGATGATCGCGTACTGCGGCGACGTGCTCGAGTGCATCAGGTAGGCCTCGTTGAACAGGTGCCGGTCGAGCTTGGCGTCGCGCGCGTCCTGCACCAGCACCTGGCTGGCCTGGCTGATGCCGGCCAGCAGCTTGTGCGTGCTCTGCGTCGACCACACCATCTGGTTCTTCGGCCGCGGGCGCTTCTTGCCCATGGCGTGGAACTGGCCGTAGAAGTCGTGGAAGGCGGCGTGCGGCAGCCAGGCCTCGTCGAAGTGCAGGTTGTCGATGTAGCCGTCGAGCGCGTGCTTGATGGTCTCGGTGTTGTAGAGCACGCCGTCGTAGGTGCTCTGCGTGAGCGTGAGGATGCGCGGGCGCACCTTTTCGGCGTCGACGCCGGCCAGCAGCGGGTTGGCGACGATCTTCTTTCGGATCGCCTCGGGCGAGAACTCGGCCTGTCGGATCGGGCCGATGATGCCGTGGTGGTTGCGCGTGGGCGTGAGGAACACCGGCACCGCGCCGGTCATGACGATCGCGTGCAGGATCGACTTGTGGCAGTTGCGGTCGACCACCACCACGTCGCCCGGCGCCACCGTGTGGTGCCAGACGATCTTGTTGCTGGTGCTGGTGCCGTTGGTGACGAAGAAGCAGTGGTCGGCGTTGAAGATGCGCGCCGCGTTGCGCTCGCTGGCCGCCACCGGGCCGGTGTGGTCGAGCAGCTGGCCGAGCTCCTCGACCGCGTTGCACACGTCGGCGCGCAGCATGTTCTCGCCGAAGAACTGGTGGAACATCTGCCCGACCGGGCTCTTGAGGAACGCGACGCCGCCGCTGTGGCCCGGGCAGTGCCACGAATACGAGCCGTCCTGCGCGTAGTCCATCAGCGCCTTGAAGAACGGCGGCGCCAGGCCGTCGAGGTAGCTCCTGGCCTCGCGGATGATGTGCCGCGCCACGAACTCGGGCGTGTCCTCGAACATGTGGATGAAGCCGTGCAGCTCGCGCAGCACGTCGTTCGGGATGTGCTGGCTGGTGCGCGTCTCGCCGTACAGGTAGATCGGGATGTCGGCGTTGCGCCAGCGGATCTCCTGGATGAACTTGCGCAGGTTCACCACCGCCGGGTCGAGCTCGGGGCCGGGCGAGAACTCCTCGTCGTCGATCGACAGGATGAAGGCGCTGGCGCGGCTTTGCTGCTGCGCGAACTGCGACAGGTCGCCGTAGCTGGTGGCGCCCAGCACCTCGAAGCCCTCCTTCTCGATGGCCGCCGCGAGCGCGCGGATGCCCAGGCCCGAGGCGTTCTCGGAGCGGAAGTCCTCGTCGATGATGACGATCGGGAAGCGAAAGCGCAGCATGGGCAGATCGGGCTGGACGCGCGGGCGCGGTGAGGAGGATGACGCCGTCTCGGGGCGCGCGGGCGCCGGCGCGGGCGTTTCCCGGCCGCCGGCACGCGCAAAGCCGCCCAGTGTAGGGTTTCGCGCGCGCAACGGCTGCCTCGGTACACTGGACGGCATGGCCGGCGTCGGCCCGAAAAGACACAAGCGAGGCGCAACGCGTGGATTGGAGTTCGACGACCTACTGGTGGATCGCCGGCGGCGTGCTGGTGGCGGCCGAACTCGCCAGCGGCACCTTCTACCTGCTGATGCTCGCCGTGGGCTGCGTCGCCGGGGCGCTGGCCGGCCACCTGGGCCTGTCGGAGACGGCGCAGGTGGCCGCGGCCGCCGTCGTCGGCGGCGGCGCCACTGCACTGTGGCACTTCAAGCGCTACCGCAACCCGCGCAGCGCGCCGGCCGAGGCCAACCGCGACGTCAACATCGACATCGGCCAGGTGGTGCGCGTCGACGACTGGCACGACGACGGAACCGCGCGCGTCAACTACCGCGGCGCATCGTGGACCGTGCGCCACGCCGGCGACGCTCCCCCGCAGCCGGGTGACCATGTCATCGTCGCCGTGCACGGCAGCGTGCTGTCGGTCAGGCCGCGCGCGCCGGCCTGAGCGCCGCCGCCTCGTCATCGCAGACCACGAAAGCCCGCCATGGAAGTCGCCCTCGTCCTCGTCGTCATCGCCGTCATCTTCGTCGTCCAGACCTACAAGATCGTGCCGCAGCAGCACGCCTGGGTCGTCGAGCGCCTGGGGCGCTACGACCGCACGCTGGTGCCGGGCCTGAAGTTCGTCATCCCCTTCGTCGAACGCGTGGCCTACAAGCACTCGCTCAAGGAGGTGCCGATGGACGTGCCGAGCCAGGTCTGCATCACGCGCGACAACACCCAGCTGCAGGTCGACGGCGTGCTGTACTTCCAGGTCACCGACCCGATGCGCGCCAGCTACGGCAGCAGCAACTACATCATCGCCATCACGCAGCTGGCGCAGACCACGCTGCGCAGCGTGATCGGCAAGATGGAGCTCGACCGCACGTTCGAGGAGCGCGACCTGATCAACGCCAACGTCGTCGCCGCGCTCGACGAGGCGGCGCTGAACTGGGGCGTCAAGGTGCTGCGCTACGAGATCAAGGACCTCACGCCGCCGGCCGAGATCCTGCGCGCGATGCAGGCGCAGATCACCGCCGAGCGCGAGAAGCGGGCCGTCATCGCCACGTCCGAAGGCAAGCGCCAGGAGCAGATCAACCTCGCCGAGGGCGAACGCGCGGCCTTCATCGCCAAGAGCGAGGGCGAGCGGCAGGCCGAGATCAACAAGGCGCAGGGCGAGGCGGCCGCCATCACCGCGGTCGCCGACGCCACCGCCGACGCGATCCGCAAGATTGCCGCCGCGATCGAGCAACCCGGCGGCGAGCAGGCGGTGCAGCTGAAGGTGGCCGAACGGGCGGTCGACGCCTACGCGGGACTGGCCAAGGCCAACAACACGATGATCGTGCCCGGCCACATGGGCGAGGTCGCCGGGCTGATCGGCACGGCGATGGCGCTGTTCAGGGGTGCGGCCCCGGGCGCCGCCCGGCCGCCGTCACGCTGAGGGCGCGCCGGCGCGTTGCCGGCGCCGACACGCGGCGCGCGCGCCGCCGACGTCGGATGCCGCTTCAGCGGGCCCGGCCAGCACCGGCACGGGCACGTCATTCATGCGTGCACAGGCTCCCTGGCCTGCACGGCGGCGGCCAGCCGTTCGGCGCAGCGTCTGCCCAGTGCGGCGTCGCGTGCCTCGACCATCACGCGCAGCACGGGTTCGGTGCCCGAGGCCCGGATCAGCACGCGGCCGTCGCGGCCGAGTTCCGCCTCGACCTTGCCGCGCACGTGCTCGAGTGCGCCATCGCGCTTCCAGTCGCTGCCGCCGGTCAGGCGCACGTTGATCATCGTCTGCGGGAACAGCGACACGCCTTCGAGCAGCTGCGCGAGGTTGCGCCCGTTGCGACGCACCGCCTGCAGCACCTGCAGTGCACTCACGATGCCGTCGCCGGTGGTGTGCCGATCGAGCGCGAGCAGATGGCCCGAGCTCTCGCCGCCGAGTTGCCAGCCGCGCGCCGTGAGCTCCTCGAGGACGTAGCGATCGCCGACCCTGGCGCGCACGAGAGCGACGCCGACGCGCGTCAGCGCCACCTCGATCGCCATGTTGGTCATCAAGGTGCCGACCACGCCCGGCACCGACTCGCCGCGCACCAGGCGGTCGACGGCCATCACGTACAGCAGTTCGTCGCCGTTGTACAGGCGCCCGGCGGCGTCGACCATCTGCAGCCGGTCGCCGTCGCCATCGAGCGCGATGCCGTAGTCGGCGCCGTGTTCGGCGACCGCACGCAGCAGCGCCTCGGGCGCGGTGGCACCGACACCGTCGTTGATGTTCAGGCCGTCGGGCTCGCAGCCGATCTTCACCACGCTGGCGCCGAGCTCGTGGAAGACGTCGGGTGCGACGTGGTAGGCGGCGCCGTGCGCGCCGTCGATCACCAGCTTCATGCCGCGCAGCGACAGCGAGTGCGGCACCGTGCTCTTGCAGAACTCGATGTAGCGGCCGCGTGCGTCGACGAGGCGACGCGCCCGGCCCAGCCCGGCCGAGTCGGCCCAACTCGGTGCCTCGCCGAGTGCGGCCTCGACCGCCTCCTCCCACTCGTCGGGCAGCTTCTCGCCGCGCGCGGAGAAGAACTTGATGCCGTTGTCCGCAAACGGGTTGTGCGAGGCGCTGATGACCACGCCCAGGTCCAGGCGCAGCGCGCGCGTCAGGTAGGCGACGCCGGGCGTGGGCAGCGGCCCGCTCAGCAGCACGTCGACGCCGGCCGAGGCGAAGCCGGCCTCGAGCGCCGACTCGAGCATGTAGCCCGAAATGCGCGTGTCCTTGCCGATCACCACCTCGGGCCGCGGCGTCGTGCGCCGCAGCACCTGGCCCACGGCGTGGCCCAGCCGCAGCATGAAGTCGGGTGTGATCGGCGCGCGCCCGACGCTGCCGCGAATGCCGTCGGTGCCGAAATAGGTTCTGCTCATCTGCTTGGCTGTGCTCCCGGAACCGCCATTGTCCTGCCGCAACGTCACGGCAGCGACGCCGGAGCACGGCGGGTTGTGCGGATTTGTTGCGCCAGCCGTGCTGGGCGCAACGGCACCGCCGCGCCGCGCCGTGCGGGCGTCAGCGCCAGCGCCTGACGGCGGAGCTCTTGCTCAGAACCTGTGAATGAATCGGTCGCGCCGCTCGGGCGTGAGTGGTTCTTTCACGGGTTCTCAGGCCGTGGCCGGAGCGCTGCCTGCGCCGCCCACCGGGGGCGGTGTCGGCCCGCTCGGCCTGGACGCCGACGCTGTCCAGTCCTTGGGCAGCCGCGGCGGCTGGCCGGCCATGATGTCGTCGATCTGCTCGGAGTCGATCGTCTCCCACTCGAGCAGCGCCTTGGCCATGGCGTGCATCTTGTCCTGGTTGTCCTCGATCAGCCGGCGCGCCACCGCGTACTGCGCGTCGATGATGCGCCGCACCTCGAGGTCGACCTTCTGCATCGTCGCCTCGGACATGTTGACCTGCTTGGTGATGCTGCGCCCGAGGAAGACCTCGCCCTCGTTCTCGGCGTAGACCATCGGGCCCAGTTCGTCGCTCATGCCGTAGCGCATCACCATGTCGCGCGCCATCTGCGTCGCGCGCTCGAAGTCGTTGGAGGCGCCCGTCGTCATCTGGTGCATGAACACCTCCTCGGCGATGCGGCCGCCGAAGAGCACGCTGATGGTGCTGAGCATGCGCTCCTTGTCCATGCTGTAGCGGTCGCCCTCGGGCAGTTGCATCGTCACGCCCAGGGCACGGCCGCGCGGGATCACCGTGACCTTGTGCACCGGGTCGGTCTTGGGCATCAGGCGCGCCACCAGCGCGTGGCCGGCCTCGTGATAGGCGGTGTTGCGACGCTCCTCCTCGGGCATCACCATGCTCTTGCGCTCGGGGCCCATCAGGATCTTGTCCTTGGCGCGCTCGAAGTCGATCATCTCGACCACGCGCGCGCTGCGTCGCGCCGCGAACAGGGCCGCCTCGTTGACGAGGTTGGCGAGGTCGGCGCCGCTGAAACCGGGCGTGCCGCGCGCCAGGATGTCGGCCTTGACGTCCTGGCCGGCCGGCACCTTGCGCATGTGCACGATCAGGATCTGCTCGCGGCCGCGCACGTCGGGCAGCGTGACGAAGACCTGCCGGTCGAAGCGCCCGGGGCGCAGCAGCGCCGGATCGAGGATGTCGGGTCGGTTGGTGGCCGCCATCACGATCACGCCGAGGTTGGTTTCGAAGCCGTCCATCTCGACCAGCATCTGGTTGAGCGTCTGCTCGCGCTCGTCGTTGCCGCCGCCCAGGCCCGCGCCGCGATGGCGGCCGACGGCGTCGATCTCGTCGACGAAGATGATGCACGGCGCGCTCTTCTTGGCCTGCTCGAACATGTCGCGCACGCGCGCGGCGCCGACGCCGACGAACATCTCGACGAAGTCCGAACCCGAGATGCTGAAGAACGGCACCTTGGCCTCGCCGGCAATGGCCTTGGCCAGCAGCGTCTTGCCGGTGCCCGGCGGCCCCACCAGCAGCACGCCGCGCGGGATGCGCCCGCCCAGCTTCTGGAACTTCTGCGGATCCTTCAGGAAGTCGACCAGTTCGCGCACCTCCTCCTTGGCCTCGTCGCAGCCGGCGACGTCGGCGAAGGTGGTGGAGTTGTTGGCCTCGTCGAGCATGCGCGCCTTGCTCTTGCCGAAGCTGAAGGCGCCGCCCTTGCCGCCGCCCTGCATCTGGCGCATGAAGTAGATCCACACGCCGATCAGGAGCAGCATCGGCCCCCAGCTCACGAGGATGCTCATCAGCAGCGAGGGCTCCTCGCGCGCCTTGACGTCGAACTTGACGCCGTTGTTGATGAGGTCGCCGATCAGGCCGCGGTCGAGGTAGGTGGCGGTGCTGCGCAGCCGCTTGTCGTCGGTGGTGACGGCGTAGATCTCGGTGCCGCCGCCGGGGTTCTCCTGCAGCGTGACCGAACGGATGCGCTTGGTGCGCACCTCGTCGAGGAAGTCCGAGTACGCGATCTGGTGGCCCTGCACGGTGCCGCGGTCGAACTGCTTGAAGACGGTGAACAGCACGAGCGCGATCACGAGCCAGACCGCGACCTTGGAAAACCACTGATTGTTCACCCTGTCTCCTTCGGGAAACCCCGTCTGCACGCCGATCGCCTCGAGGAGCGGCCGCACCGGGCGCACATGAGGCCGATTCTAGGTTCTGCAAGGATCACCGCGGCCGGCTGCCGGGTGTTCGCCGCCCTCGCCGGTGACGGGCAGATTTCTCGCGTCGGCATGGTTTTGCGCGCGTTCGTTCACTCGCCGCTCGAACCTGCGAGGCCGCGACCGACGAGGAAGGTCTCGGCCGACTTGGCGCGCGAAGCTTTCGGCTTGATGGCGCGCACGGTGCGAAAGCGCCGCTTGAACAGCTCGACCTGCTGGCTGTAGCCGCTGCCGTGGAAGGTCTTGGCGAGCAGCGCGCCTTCGGGCTTCAGATGCGCGCAGGCGAACTCGAGCGCCAGCTCGACGAGGTGGGCCACGCGCGCCGCGTCCGACACCGCCACGCCCGACAGGTTGGGCGCCATGTCCGAGACCACCAGGTCGGCCTTGCGCCCGCCCAGCGCCGCCGCCAGACGCGCCAGCACTTCCTCGTCCCGGAAGTCGCCTTGCACGAAGGCGACGCCTTCGATCGGCTCGAGGTCGAGCAGGTCCAGCGCGATCAGGGTGCCGGGCAGCTGCCCTGCCGCCGCACCCTGAGGCGCCAGGCGCCGGCGCAGGTACTGGCTCCAGGCACCGGGTGCGGCGCCGAGATCCACGATCAACTGCCCCGGCCGCACTAGCGCGAGCGCACGGTCGATCTCCTCGAGCTTGTATGCCGCGCGCGAGCGGTAGCCCTCCTGGCGCGCCCGCTTCACGTAGGGGTCGCTCACGTGGTCGTGGAACCACGCCTTGTCGACCTTGCGGCTCTTGACCTTCACGGCGCCGCCCGGACGACGCCGATAATCGGCGCATGCCTGCGATCGAACTGAGCGCTGCCGAGCGCAAGGCGCACCGCGCCGCGGCCCATCATCTGCATCCGGTGGCGATGGTGGGTGCCGGCGGCCTCACCGACGCCGTGGTGCGCGAGGTCGATGCGGCGCTCGCAGCGCATGGGCTGGTCAAAGTGCGCGTGATGGTCGACGAGCGGGCGGCGCGCGAGGCGATGCTGATGGCGCTCGCCACGCAACTCGGCGCTGCGCCCGTGCAGCACATCGGCAAGCTGCTCGTGCTGTGGCGCCCGCTGCCGCCGCGCGACACGGCCGGGCGCGAAGGCCGCGGCCGCGCACCGCGCGTCGTCAAGGTGGTGACGTTTTCCAAGAGCGGCAACCATCGCGCGACGGTCAAGCGCGTCAGGCTGATGGGCAACGAGCGCATCACGGCGGCGGGAAAGGTCAAGCGCCACGAGCCGCGTGCCGCCAGCATCAAGAAGAAGCCGGCGTGAGCGCCGCCGGTCGTGCCGCGCGCCACGCCAGTACCAGGACGAGCAGGCACTTCAGGCCGTAGAACACGCTGCTCGCCGCGTGCAACTGGCCGAAAGACAGCGGCCCCTGCCCGGCACGCGCCGCCGGCATCATCGGCTGCAGCGCGAAGTAGCCGGCCACCGTGCAAAAGAGCGCTCCGAGCACCAGCACGAGCCCGCCGCTGAACTGGCTGCCGCCGGCGGCCGCACCGCGACGCCCCGCCACGCGCTCGAGCACCACCATGAGGACACCCAGCGCCAGGCTGGTGTAGGCCTCCTGCGCCAGCATGCGCGCCGCCAGCCGGCCCGCCGCCGCACGATCGAGCAGCGCGAAGCCGGCCGGCGTGGCCAGCAGCGCCGTGCACAGCAGCCAGCCAGCCCACAGGCCCGGCAGCAGGCGGCGCCAGCGCTCGACCGACATGCGCCGGGTGCCTCAGACGTAGCGCACGTCGACGATTTCCCAGTGCCGCACGCCGCCCGGCGCCTGCACCTCGGCCACGTCGCCGGCCTCCTTGCCGATCAGCGCGCGCGCGATCGGGCTCGAGATCGAGATCAGGCCGTGCTTCAGGTCGGCCTCGTCGTCGCCGACGATCTGGTAGGTGGCCTTGGCGCCGCTGGACTCGTCTTCCAGGTCGACGGTGGCACCGAAGACGACGCGGCCGCCGGCGTCGAGCTCGGCCGGCTCGATGATCTTGGCCGCCGCCAGCTTGCCTTCGATCTCCTTGATGCGGCCCTCGACGAAGCCCTGTTTGTCCTTGGCGGCGTCGTACTCGGCGTTTTCCGAGAGGTCGCCCTGCGCGCGCGCGTCGGCGATGGCCTGGATCACCGCGCGGCGTTCCTCGGTTTTCAGTCGGTGCAGCTCGGCCTTGAGCTTCTCGGCGCCGCGGCGCGTGAGCGGAATCGTGGACATGGCGTTCGGGGCACGGGCAAAGTGAATCCGCCGCAGCGCCCGGGATGCGGGGGCTGCGGCGGAGCGAGGCCGCGATCTTACGCGAGTTCGGCGTGCAGTTGCTGCAGCGACACCACCGTCAAGCCACCGGCACTGCCGAGCTGGTGCCGCAGCGCCTCGGTCGCCGCCTCGCTGCCGGCCATCGTCGTGCAGTAGCTGACGCGATTGGCGATGGCCGCCTGGCGGATGTAGCGCGAATCGGCGATCGCCTGCCGTGTCTCGTCGACGGTGGTGAAGACGAGCTGGATCTCGCCGGCCTTGAGCATATCGGCGATGTGCGGGCGGCCGTCCTTGACCTTGTTGACCAGCTTGGCCGGCACCCCGGCCGCCACCAGCGCGGCCGCCGTGCCCTTGGTGGCCACGACCTGGAAGCCCAGCGCGTACAGCTCGCGCGCCACCGCCACCGCGCGCGGCTTGTCGGCGTCCTTGACGGTGATGACGACGGTGCCCTGGTCGGGCAGCCGCGAACCGGCGCCGAGCTGGCTCTTGAGCATCGCCTCGCCGAAGGTGCGCCCGAGCCCCATGACCTCGCCGGTGCTGCGCATCTCGGGGCCGAGGATCGGGTCGACGCCGGGGAACTTGTTGAACGGAAAGACCGCCTCCTTGACGCTGAAGTACGGCGGCACGACTTCGGCCAGCGCCCTGCCATTGGGCGCGCGCTGCGCGGCGAGCCTGCGCCCGGCCATGCAGCGCGCGGCGATCTTGGCCAGCGGCTGGCCGGTGGCCTTGCTGACGAAGGGCACCGTGCGGCTGGCGCGCGGGTTGACCTCGAGCACGTAGACCACCGCCGCGTCACCCTCGCCCTGGATCGCGAACTGCACGTTCATCAGGCCCACGACCTTCAGCGCGCGCGCCATCGCCGCGGTCTGGCGGCGCATCTCGTCCTGCAGCGCCTTGGGCAGCGTGTCCGGCGGCAGCGAGCAGGCCGAGTCGCCGCTGTGGATGCCGGCGGCCTCGACGTGCTCCATGATGCCGCCGATCAGCACCGCCTCGCCGTCGCAGATGCAGTCGACGTCGACCTCGATCGCGTCGTCGAGGAAGCGGTCGAGCAGCACCGGGCTCTTGTCGCTGACGCGCACCGCCTCGCGCATGTAGCGCTCGAGATCCTTGTCGCCGTGCACGATCTCCATCGCGCGCCCGCCCAGCACGTAGCTCGGCCGCACGACGAGCGGATAGCCGATCTCGTGCGCCAGCGCCAGCGCCGCCTCCTCGGTGCGCGCGGTGCGGTTGGGCGGCTGCCTGAGTCCGAGCTCGACGAGCAGCTTCTGGAAGCGTTCGCGGTCCTCGGCGATGTCGATGCTGTCGGGGCTGGTGCCGATGATCGGCACGCCGGCGCGCTCGAGCTCGAGCGCGAGCTTGAGCGGCGTCTGGCCGCCGTACTGCACGATCACGCCCTCGGGCTTTTCCTTGGCGACGATCTCGAGCACGTCTTCCAGCGTCACCGGCTCGAAGTACAGCCGGTCGCTGGTGTCGTAGTCGGTGGACACGGTCTCCGGGTTGCAGTTGACCATGATGGTCTCGAAGCCGTCCTCGCGCATCGCCAGCGCCGCGTGCACGCAGCAGTAGTCGAACTCGATGCCCTGGCCGATGCGGTTCGGCCCGCCGCCCAGCACCATGATCTTGCGCCGCGCGCTCGGCTCGGCCTCGCACTCGTCCTCGTAGGTCGAGTACATGTAGGCGGTCTCGGTGGCGAACTCGGCGGCGCAGGTGTCCACGCGCTTGTAGACCGGGCGCACGCCCAGGGCATGACGTGCGCTGCGCACGTCGTGCTCGCTGCAGCCGAGCAGCCTGGCCAGGCGGCGGTCGGCAAAACCCTTCTTCTTGAGCCAGTGCAGCTCGGCTGCCGTGAGGCTGGCCAGAACGCGCGCGCCCACCTGGCGCTCGATGGCCACCAGCTCCTCGATCTGCGCCAGGAACCACGGGTCGATCGCCGTCTCCTCGAAGATCTCGTCCAGCGTCAGGCCGATGCGCAAGGCGTCGGCCACGTACAGCAGCCGCTCGGGGCCGACGTTGCCGAGCTCGTCGACGATCTCGTCGCGGTCTTGGCTGCGCTCGTCCAGCCCGCTGACGCCGGTCTCGAGCCCGCGCAGCGCCTTTTGCAGGCTCTCCTGGAAGGTGCGACCGATGGCCATCACCTCGCCCACGCTCTTCATCTGCGTGGTGAGGTGCGGATCGGCGGCGGGGAACTTCTCGAACGCGAAGCGCGGCACCTTGGTCACGACGTAGTCGATGCTCGGCTCGAAGCTGGCCGGCGTGGCGCCGCCCGTGATGTCGTTCTTCAGCTCGTCGAGCGTGTAGCCCACCGCCAGCTTGGCCGCCACCTTGGCGATCGGAAAGCCCGTCGCCTTGGACGCCAGCGCCGAGCTGCGGCTGACGCGCGGGTTCATCTCGATGACGATCAGGCGGCCGCTCCTCGGATCGGTCGCGAACTGCACGTTCGAGCCGCCGGTGTCGACGCCGATCTCGCGCAGGATGGCGATGCTGGCGTTGCGCATCACCTGGTACTCCTTGTCGGTGAGCGTCTGCGCCGGCGCCACCGTGATCGAGTCGCCGGTGTGGATGCCCATCGGGTCGAGGTTCTCGATCGAGCACACGACGATGCAGTTGTCCGCGCGGTCGCGGACCACCTCCATCTCGAACTCCTTCCAGCCGATCAGGCTCTCCTCGATCAGCAGCTCGCGCGCCGGACTCAGGTCGAGGCCGCGCTTGCAGATCTCCTCGAACTCCTCGGGGTTGTAGGCGATGCCGCCACCGGTGCCGCCGAGCGTGAAGCTGGGGCGGATCACGACCGGAAAGCCGCTGCTGCCGATCTCCTGCGCGATGCGCTCGCGCACGCCCTGCGCCTCGTCCCACGAGTGCGCGATGCCGCTCTTGGCCGACTCCAGGCCGATCGCGGTCATCGCATTCTTGAACTCGAGGCGGTCCTCGGCCTTGCGGATGGCGCGCTCGTTGGCGCCGATCATCTCGACGCCGTGCCTGGCGAGCACGCCGTGGCGATGCAGGTCGAG
This sequence comes from Pseudomonadota bacterium, assembly GCA_018241895.1. GTDB lineage: Bacteria > Pseudomonadota > Gammaproteobacteria > Burkholderiales > Burkholderiaceae_C > Rubrivivax. The sequence continues at coordinate 2,988 of JAFECX010000131.1, read as the reverse complement.
CGCGCAGTTGAGCGCGGTCTGCCCGCCCATCGTCGGCAGCACCGCCATGCCGCCGGCGCAGCGGGGGCGCTCCTGGGCGATGATGCGCTCTACCACCTGCCAGGTGATGGGCTCGATGTAGGTCACATCGGCCATCTCCGGGTCGGTCATGATGGTCGCCGGGTTGCTGTTGACGAGGATGACCTTGTAGCCCTCCTCGCGCAGCGCCTTGCAGGCCTGCGCGCCCGAGTAGTCGAACTCGCAGGCCTGGCCGATGACGATCGGCCCGGCGCCGATGATGAGGATGCTCTCGAGGTCGGTGCGCTTGGGCATCTCAACGCTGCTCCATGAGTTCGACGAAGCGGTCGAACAGGTGGCCGATGTCGTGCGGCCCGGGGATCGCCTCCGGGTGGCCCTGGAAGCTGAAGGCGGGCCGGTCGGTGTACGCCATGCCCTGCAGGCTGCCGTCGAACAGGCTCAGGTGCGTGGCGCGCAGGCCGGGCCCGAGCGTCCTGGCGTCGACGGCGAAGCCGTGGTTCTGGCTCGTGATGCACACGCCGCCGCTGTCGAGGTCCTTGACCGGATGGTTGGCGCCGTGGTGTCCGAACTTCATCTTGTAGGTGCTGGCACCGGCGGCCAGCGCCATGATCTGGTGGCCCAGGCAGATGCCGAACACCGGCAGGCCGCTGGCCACCAGTTCGCGGCAGGCCTCGATCGCGTAGCCGCAGGCCTCGGGGTCACCCGGCCCGTTGCTGAGAAAGATGCCCTGCGGCGCGAGCGCGAGCGCCGCCGCGGCCGGCGTGCGTGCCGGCACCACGGTGACGCGACAGCCGCGGCTGGCCAGCATGCGCAGGATGTTGCGCTTGACGCCGAAGTCGTAGGCCACGACATGCAGCCGTGCGCTCTCGACGCGACCATGGCCCCGGCCGAGCGTCCACTCGGTCTCGGTCCATTCGTAGGGCTCGCGCGTGCTCACCTCGGCCGCCAGATCGAGCCCGACCATCGACGGTGCCGCGCGCGCCGCCGCCACCGCCTCGTCGCGCAGCGCCGGCGTCAGCTCGGTGCCGGCGGGCAGTGCGACGATGACGCCGTTTTGCGTGCCCTGGCTGCGCAGGTGCCGCGTCAGGCGCCGCGTGTCGATGTCGGCGATGGCCACCGTGCCCTCGCGCTGCAGGTACTGCGGCAGCGACTCCGTGGCGCGGAAGCTGGAGACCCGCGCCGACAGATCGCGGATCACGAGGCCGGCGGCCTGCACGCCGCTCGACTCGGCGTCCTCGGGGTTGACGCCGACATTGCCGATGTGCGGGCAGGTCAGCGTGACGATCTGCCGACGGTAGCTCGGGTCGGTGAGGATCTCCTGGTAGCCCGTGAGAGCGGTGTTGAACACCACCTCGCCGCTCGTTCGGCCGGCGGCGCCGATCGAAGTGCCGACGAAAGTGGTGCCGTCCGCGAGGGCCAGCAGGGCGGGGGGCGAGGCAGGCAGCAAGAAAAGCTCCGGATTGCGCGCGCCCGCCCCCACCGTCTCGCCTGCTCGCGGCGCCACGCGAAAGGCACCGGCTCAGCGGGTGGGTTCGAGGGGCATCCGAGGCCGGGTTTCGCGGGGCTGCGCAGTTGCGGGGTAAACCTGCGAATTATAGCGATGCCTGCGGCGCAGGCCTCGGCCTGTGCCGTGCGCGCCGACGCCGGGCTCAGCCTCCCAGCGCGGCGATGCCGGCGCGCGCGATCTGCGCGTCCTCACCCGACTTGACGCCGCTCACGCCGACCGCGCCCACGCAGTGCCCGTCGGCCAGCGCCTGCACGCCGCCTTCGAGCATGCCCCGGACCTCGGGTGCGCTCAGGAACGACACGCGACCCTGGTTGATCATGTCCTCGTAGACCTTGCTGTCGCGCCGCCCCAGCGCTGCGGTGCGCGCCTTGGCCGGCGCCATGTGCGCGGAGATGGGCGGCGCCCCGTCCAGGCGTTGCAGCCACAGCAGATGGCCGCCGCCGTCGACGATGGCGATCGTCACGGCCCAGCCGTGCTGCAGGGCCTCGGCGCGGGCCGCGGCGCCCATGCGCTCGCAGTCTTCGTGGGTGAGTACGGGTTGGGTCTTCATGTCGTGACGATAGCCGCTCGGCGCGCGTTTCGCCATGCGCCGTAAGGTCATGCCGGCACCCGAGGGTGCCGGCCTACAATCGGAACCAGGCGCTCAGCGCATGTTTTCTATCGGAGGCTCCATGGACCAAAGGCTGCAAACCGTCGATCTGCCCACCCCGGGCACGGCCCTCGCGGCCGAGCGCAACCGCGTGCTGCGCAATACCTACTGGCTGCTCGCCCTGTCGCTGCTGCCCACCGTGCTGGGCGCCTGGGTCGGCGTGGCGACCGGCCTCATGCAAAGGCTCTCGCCCGGCGTCAGCCTGATCGTCTTCCTCGCCGGTGCGTTCGGGTTGATGTTCGCGGTCGAGAAGAAGAAGAACTCCGCCGCCGGCGTGCCGCTGCTGCTGGCGTTCACGTTCTTCATGGGACTGATGCTGTCGCAGTTGCTGGCCGTCGTGCTCAGCCGCGGCAACGGCGCCAGCCTCGTGATGCTGGCCTTCGGCGGCACGGCGGCGGTGTTCTTCGCGATGGCGTCGCTCTCCTCGGCGATCAAGCGCGATCTGTCGGGCATGGCCAAGTTCATGCTCGTCGGCGTCGTGCTGCTGCTGGTGGCGAGCATCGCCAACGTGTTCGTCCAGAGTGGTGCGCTGCTCGTCACGGTCGCGGTGCTGGCGATCGGCATCTTCTCCTTCTTCATCCTGCACGACCTCAAGCGCGTGCAGGACGGCACGGAGACCAACTACATCACCGCGACGCTGGGCGTGTACATCAGCCTGTTCAACGTCTTCCAGAGCCTGCTGGCGCTGCTCGGGATCTTCGGCGGCGAGGACTGAAACGTCTGTGCCGCACGGAGAGGCAACGGGGCCTGCGGGCCCCGTTTCTCATGGACTTCCCATCGGTTTGTCATGGGTCTCGGTCGTGAGCGCAGCGCG
>JAFECX010000130.1 GCA_018241895.1 Pseudomonadota bacterium | reverse complement strand
GCGGGCTTCGGGTGGGGGGTCCTTCTAGGAACCGGCCGCGCCGGTCGGGTTCCTCGGCGCAGCTGCGCCGGCTGCGGCAGCGGCGCGCGCGCCCAGGTCGCGTCGCGCGCCGCGCGGCTGCGCTCGCGGCGCCACCTCAGTCGTCTGCCCGCGCGTTGCGTGGATCGACGTCGAGCGCACGCACGCTCGCGCGCAGCCACCACAGCATCGCCAGCGCGGGCAGCGCCGCCAGCGTGCTGGCAATGAAGAAGCTCGGCCAGCCGATGGTCTCGGCCAGCACGCCGGCCAGCGGGCCGACCCACACCCGCCCCACCGAGGCGAAGGCCGACAGCAGCGCATACTGCGTGGCGGTGAAGCGCTGGTTGCACAGGCTCATCAGGAAGGCGACGAAGGCCGCCGTCCCCATGCCGCCCGAGATGTTCTCGAACGCCACCACGGCGAGCAGCCCGCCGTCGACCGGCGTCGCCTGCGCCAGGCTCACGATGCCCCAGTCGAAGGCCGGAATCGTCACGCCCGCCAGCGTGCCCTTGCCCGCCGGCCCGAGCGTGGCCAGCCACCAGAAGCCGAGGTTGCTCACCATCTGCAGCACGCCGAAGACGAGCAGCGAGCGCCACAGGCCCAGGCGCAGCATCAGCGCGCCGCCCACCAGCGCGCCGGCAATCGTCAGCCACAGTCCGACCACCTTGTTGACGACGCCGACCTCGGCCAGCGAGTAGGCCATGCTCTTCAACAGGAAGGGCGTCATGAGCGCGCCGGCAAAGGCATCGCCGAGCTTGTAGAGCACGATGAAGACGAGGAACGCCGCGGCGCCGGGCTGGCGGAAATAGCTCGCGAGGCCGGCCAGCAGCGTCTCGAAGCGCGCGCGCCGGGCCGCCCACGCCGCCAGCGGCAGCGTGAAGCCGATGCCCAGCAGCAGCGCGGCCAGGTCGATCCAGCGCTGGCGCAACGCGTCGGGCAGCGCCGTCGACTCGAGTGCCGGGCCCACGAGGGCGGCCGCGATCGGATGGCCGTAGCGATCGGTGAGCCACACGCCCAGCGCCACCGCCGCCAGCACGGCGACGAAGCCGAGCACGTCGTGCCGCGCCACCGCCGTGGCCGGCCGCGCCGGCGGCGCCGCGATGCGCGGCAGCGCGAGGGCCGACAGCAGCGCCGTGGCCGCCATCAGCAGCGCCATCAGCCGGTAGACCTGGGGCCACTGCCAGCCGCCGCCTTGCGTCGGATCGGTCCAGATGAGCGCGATGCCGCCCGAGAGGATCATCGCCAGTCGGTAGCCCATCACGCCGAGCGAGGCGCCCAGGCCGCGCTCGCCGGCGGGCAGCAGTTCGGTGCGGTAGGCATCGACGACCACGTCCTGCGAGGCCGACAGGAACGCCACCGCGACCGCGAGCAGCGCAAAGGCGCGGATCGCCTCGCGCGGCGACGTGGCCGCCAGCGCGTACAGCGCCGCCGCCAGCGCAAGCTGCGTCAGCGCCAGCCAGCCGCGACGCCGCCCGAGCCACGGCAGCTCGAAGCGGTCCATCAGCGGCGCCCACAGGAACTTGAAGGTGTACGGCAGGCCGACCAGGCTCAGGAAGCCGATGGTCGCCAGGTCCAGCCCCTCGACCGTGAGCCAGGCCTGCATCGCCTGCCCGGTGAGCGCCAGCGGCAGCCCGGAGGCGAAACCGAGCACGCTGACGACGACGAGCCGCTGCAGCGCCCGGGGCCAGGCGGCGTGCGTCGCGGCGACTTCGGGGCGCGCGCCGGTCTCGGGAGTCGACGAAGCCAAGATCGGCGCATCGTAAACGGGCGCAGCGGCCGCGGCCGCGGCCGCAGCCGCAGCCGGCTGGGCTGGGCTGGGCTGGGCGCCGCCGCGGCCTGCGTAAGCAGCACGCCGTCGTGCGCTCATGCCCTTGAATCGCCCGGCGGCGCACCCATTACGCTAGGCATGGGCGACATCCGTATCCATCTGGTCTGCACGCACTGCGGCGCCACCAACCGCGTGCCGGCGGCGCGCATCGACGACGAGCCGGTGTGCGGGCGCTGCGGCAAGGCGCTCGATCAGGCGCGGCCGATCGAGCTCGGCGACGCCGACTTCGACGCCGTCATCGGCGCCACGAAGCGCCCGGTGCTGGTCGATTTCTGGGCGCCGTGGTGCGGCCCGTGCCGGATGATGGCGCCCGCGTTCGAGCAGGCGGCGCGCCAGCTCGGCGCGCGGACCCTCTTCGTCAAGGTCAACAGCGACGACAGCCCGCAGCTCGCCGGCCGCTACGCGGTCCGCAGCATCCCGACGCTCGTGCGCATCGAGCGCGGTCGCGAAGCCGCGCGCAAGAGCGGCGCGCTGCCCGCGGGCGCGATCGTCGCCCTGGCCGGCGGCTGACGGGGCCGCTGATGCGCGCGCCGCCGGCGCGCGGTGACGATGATGGCGGGCGCGACGAGATCCCAGCGCTGACGCAGCTCGACGGGCGCCGCCCGGCCGTCGCTTCCCGCCGGGCCGAGAGGGTGGGGCGATCGAATGCCCGCATCGGGACGCGCAGCACCACTGCCGCTCGGCCCCGCCTCGATCGCCCAATAATCGTCGTCCACGCCTGTTCCGGAGGTGCCGCCATGAAGACCATCGACCGAATCGCCCTGGCGCTGCTCGCCGCGCTGCTCGCCTTCGGCGCCACGGCGCAGGAGCCGGTGCTGCGCGAAGGCCAGGTCACCGAGCGCGCACTCGTCGACGCGCTGTCGCCGCCGGCCGCTGCAGCATCGGCGCCCGGCGGCGAGGAGCCGATGCGCATGAGGAGCTTCCGCCCGGCGGTGCGGCCGGCGGCGGTGGCCGGCGCCGCGGCAGCCGCCGGTGCGGCGGCCGCGCACGAAGGTCGCGCGTCGATCCTCGTCACCTTCGTCACCGACTCGGCCGAGCTGACTTCGCGCGCCAAGGCGGCGCTCGACGTGCTCGCCAACGCGATGCAGTCCGAGCGGCTGGCGAACACGCGCTTCACGATCGAGGGTCATGCCGACCCGCGTGGCGGCGACGACTACAACATGAAACTGTCCACCGCACGCGCCGAGGCGGTGCGCGAGTACCTGGTCACGCAGCGCGGGCTCGCCGCCGATCGGCTGGACGCCGTCGGCAAGGGTTCGAGCGAACTGCTGAACACGGCCAACGTCACCGCGCCCGAGAACCGCCGCGTGACCATCGTCTCGAAGGCGAACTGAGGTCGCACGCGCGGCCCGCACCGCCCGCACCGCCCGCACCGCCCGCACCGCCCGCACCGCCAGCACCGCCGGCACCGCCGGCACCGCCGGCACCGCCCGTGTGCCGACCGCGGGAGTCGGGGCCGGACTCCAGCGCTTTTTCGGCGTGTGGCACAGCCGTGCGTGGCGCATGATGGGTGATGGCCTCGCTCGCGCAGTCACCGGCCAGGCAGCCGCCCTCGCCGGCCCATGCAGAGTCGCCGGCACGGACGCCGCCGCCTGCGCGCGCCGCGGCCGTGGCCTCCAAGGTCCTGCGGCGCCCGTACGCGCCGGGTCAGCTCCAGCTCGACCTGCAGCGCCGCCCTTGAGCCGGCGCGGCACAGAACGCGGCACAGCGCACGGCCGCTGCGCGCGGCACCACAATGGCTGCATCGCACCCAGCCTGCGCATGCTGCAATGATCTCGTTCGACGACTACCGGCGCCTCGACGGCGTGGCGATGGCCGAGGCGGTGCGCCGCGGCGAGCTGAGCGCAGCCGAACTGCTCGAGGCCGCGATCGCGCGCATCGAGGCCGCCAATCCGGCGCTCAACGCCGTCGTGCGCAAGCGCTACGAGCGCGCACGCGTCGAGGCGGCCCGCGTCGACGTCCGCGCGCCGCTGGCGGGCGTGCCCTTTCTCGTCAAGGACCTGCTCTCGACCGTCGAAGGCGAACCCACCGGCAGCGGCAACCGGCTGCTGCGCGACCTGGTGATGCCGGCCGACAGCGAACTCGTGCGCCGCTGGCGCGCCGCCGGGCTGGTGATCGCGGGCCGCACCAACACGCCCGAGTTCGGCCTCACGCCCACCACCGAACCGCTGCTGTACGGCGCGGCGCGCAACCCCTGGTCGCACGCGCATTCGCCCGGCGGCTCCTCGGGCGGCTCGGCGGCGGCGGTGGCCGCGGGCATGGTGCCGATCGCCAGCGGCGGCGACGGCGGCGGCTCGATCCGCATCCCGGCCTCGTGCTGCGGCCTGTTCGGCTTCAAGCCCAGCCGCGGCGCGATGCCCACCGGGCCGCTGTTCGGCGAGGTCTGGCACGGCTTCTCGATCGAGCACGCGCTCACGCGCACGGTGCGCGACAGCGCGGCCGTGCTCGACGCGACGATGGGCGCCGACGCGGGCGCGCCCTATGCCGCGCCGCCGCGCATGCGGCCCTTCGTCGAGGAGGTGCGCACCGAGCCGCAGGCGCTGCGCATCGCGTTCACGCACGAGCCGTTGTGGGGGCACGAGGTCCACCCCGATTGCGTCGAAGGCGTGCGTGCGAGCGCGCGGCTGCTCGAGTCGCTGGGCCACCACGTCGAGGAGGCGACGCCGGCGCACGATCGCCACGCCTGTGCGCTCGCCTACCTGACCATCATCGCCGCCGAGACGCGCGCCGAGATGCAGGCCGCGGCGCGTCTGGCCGGGCGGCCGCTGCACCGACGCGACTTCGAGCCCGCGACCTACAGCCTGGGCCTGCTCGGGCGCGCCTTCACGGCCTCGGCGTACGCGGCGGCGTCGAACACGCTGCAGCTCGCCGCGCGTGCGATGGCGCCCTTCTTCGAGCACTACGATGTGCTGCTGACGCCGACGCTGGCCACGCCGCCCGCGCACATCGGCGCCCTGCAGCCCTCGGTGCTCGAGCGGCGGCTGATGCGCCTGGTCAACGCACTGGACGCGAGCTGGCTGCTGGCCCGGCTGGACGTGGCCGGGCCGCTCGCGGCCAAGACCTTCGACTACATCCCGTACACGCCGCTGTTCAATGCCACCGGGCAGCCGGCGATGTCGGTGCCCTTGCACTGGAACGCGGCGGGCCTGCCGATCGGCATGCACTTCGTCTCGCGCCTGGGCGGCGAGGCGACGCTCTTTCGCCTCGCCGGACAGCTCGAACGGGCTCGGCCCTGGGCCGAGCGCAGGCCGCCCGGGGACTGATGGCCGAGCGCGCGCGCGCGTTCGACGCCAGCGGCGCTACGCCGCCGGCAGCCGCCCGCGGACGCTGCGCGCGTCGAAGGGCCCCGGATCGGCGATCAGCGCGCGCGCCGCGCCGACCTGGTCCCAGGTGTTCCACAGCAGCGCGCCGCGCACGCGCGCGCCTTCGAGGTAGTACACGACGCCTTCGCGGTACGGCGTCACCCACTGCTCGACCGTCTCGAGGCGCGCGTCGAGCGTGCCCACGGCCTCGTAGCCGAGGTCGAACAGGTCCGAATAGAAGTAGGGCAGCTCGTCGTAGGGCGCGTCCTGGCCGGCCATGCAGCGCCCGGCGCGCTCGCCCATCGTGACGGCGGCGTTCTCGTGCTCGACGCGCAGGCGCCGGCCCAGCGCCGCGGCCGGAAACGACGCCACGTCGCCGGCGGCGTGGATGTCGGGGTCCGAGCTGCGCAGGTGGGCGTCGACGACGATGCCGTTGTCGACCTCGAGGCCGGCCGCCTGCGCGAGCTCGACGTTGGGCGTGATGCCCAGGCCCGCCACGACGGCGTCCGCCTGCAGCGTGCTGCCGTCGGACAGCTCGAGCGCGGCGCCGGCCGCGCCTTTGACGGTGACGCCGGCGCGCACGTCGACGCCCTTTTCGCGGTAGTACGCGGTGACGGATTCGGCCAGCGCCTTCGGGAACGCGCGCGCGCCGATCGTGGCTTCGGGGAAGAGCATCGTCACGCGGCAGCCGTTCAGCGCCAGCGCCGCGGCGATCTCGCTGCCGATGAAGCCGCCGCCGATCACCGCCATGCGCGCACCGCTGCGCACCGAGCGGCGCAGCCGATGGTAGTCGTCGAGCGTGCGCAGGTAGACGATGTCCGCGCCGAAGGGCAGCCGGCGCGGCGTGCCGCCGGTGGCGATGAGCAGCTTGCCGTAGCGCCACGTGTCGCCGGCGTCGTCGCGCACGAGGTGCGCGGCGCGATCGATCGACAGCGCGCGGCGGCCCGGCTGCAGCGTGGCGCCGGCCTTCGCGATCGGGCGCCAGATGTCCTCTTCCTTGCCGTCCTTCCACAGCGCCTTGCTGAGCGGCGGGCGGTCGTAGGGCGGGTGCGCTTCGTCGCCGAGCAGCGCGATGCTCGCGCCGGCGGCGGCCTCGCGCAGCGCCACGGCCGCGGCCGAGCCGGCCATGCCGGCGCCGATGATCAGGTGGTCGAACCTGTGTTCCATGCTTTGCTCCTCGCGCTCTTGGTCTGCGCGGCAATGGTAGACACGCCGCTGCCGGGTCGGGTCGCGCGCCGCGCACGACCCTGCCGCGTGCGCTGGAACCGGTGTGCGCCTACGCCTGCAAAGCGCGCCGCACGTTGCCGCCGGCCGCGGCGAGCAGGGCGTCGGCGCCGCCCGCGTCCACGCCGCGGCGCAGCATGACGATGGCGGTCTTCACGCGCTGGCCGCAGGCGTCGAGCGCGGCGCGCGCGGCCGCCTCGTCGGTGCCGCTGGCCAGGGCGGTCAGCGCGAGCGCGCGCCGCACGAGCTTGGCGTTGGTCGCGCGCAGGTCGACCATCAGGTGGCCGTAGGTCTTGTTCAGGCGCACCATCACGCTGCTGCTGAAGGTGTTGAGCGCGATCTTCTGCGCCGTGCCGGCCTTCAGCCGCGTGCTGCCCGAGATGACCTCGGGCCCGGTGTCGAGCACGATGGCGATCTCGGCTGCGCTGGCGAGGAGCGTGCCGGCGTTGTTGGTGACGGCGATGGTCAGTGCGCCCGCCGCGCGCGCGGCTTCGGCCGCGCCGAGCACGTAGCGCGTGCTGCCCGAGGCGGCCACCAGCAGCACCACGTCGTCGCGCCCGGGCGCGAGTGCGGCCAGGTCGGCCGCGCCCCGTGCGGCGTCGTCCTCGGCGCCTTCGACGGCGACGAACATCGCGCCTGCGCCGCCGGCCAGCAGCGCCGGCGCGCGCTCGCGCGGCCAAGAGAAGGTGGGCAGCAGCTCGACGCTGTCGAGCACGCCCAGGCGGCCGCTGGTGCCGGCGCCCACGTACACGAGGCGCCCGCCGACTTCGAGCCTCGGCACCGCGGCGTCGACCGCGCGCGCCAGCGCGGCGCCGGCGCGCGCCACCGCGGCCGCAGCCTCGGCCTGGTCGGCGACGAAGGCCTGCACCAGCGCCGGCGTGTCGTAGCGGTCGAGGTCGGCGTGCGCGGGGTGCGGCTGTTCGGTGCCGGGTGGCTGCATGGCGGGCGGGGTTCGAAGCGGGGTCGGGAGGAGATCATGACGGCATCGGCGCAAGGCCGGTGGCGATCGGTGCGCGCTGCGTGCGTGCCCCGCGCGCGAGCGGCATCGGATCAGCGCCGCAGGCGCACGCGGCGCCAGTCGCTGGCCAGACCCGTGCCGCTCACCGCCGCCACCGCGACCACCTCCGCGCCGGCGGCGTCGAGCAGCGTCTCGCCGGGGCCGGCCACCGAGAAGTGCCAGG
>JAFECX010000012.1 GCA_018241895.1 Pseudomonadota bacterium | reverse complement strand
CGCGGGCGCCCTGCGCCGCGCCGCGTGCGCCGCCGCCCGCGCGCCCGATGCGTGCCACGCGCCGCGGCCGCCGTGGCGCAGCGGCCGCGCTTTGCGATACTGCGCCCATGTGCGCCCTGCCGCCCGCGCGGCCGCCGGTCCGGCTGCTGCACCTCGAGGATTCCGAGCCCGATCACGCGCTGGTGATGGCCCAGTTGCAGCGCGCCGGGCTGCGCACGCGGGCGCGCCGCGTCGAGACGCGGCACGGGTTCGAGCGCGCCCTGGACGAACCGTGGGACCTCGTGCTCTCGGACTACCACCTGCCCGGCTTCACCGGCCTGGAGGCGCTCGCGCTGCTGCGCGACGCGGCGCCGACGCTGCCCTTCATCCTGGTGTCGGGCCAGATCGGCGAGGACATGGCGGTCGAGGCGATGCGCAACGGCGCCGACGACTACCTGCTCAAGAACAACCTCGCGCGCCTGGTGCCGGCGATCGAGCACGCCATCGCCGCGCACGAAGCGCGGCGCGCGCGCGCCGCCGCCGACCGCGAGCTGGCGGCCTCGCGCCAGCGCCTGTCCGAGCTCGCCCAGCACCTGCAGACCAGCGTCGAGGCCGAGCGCCACGCCATCGCGCGCGAGATCCACGACGACGTGGGCGGCTCGCTCACGGCGCTCAAGTTCGAGCTCGACTGGATCCGCCGCCACGCCGGCCAAGCGCTCGTGCAGCAGCGCGCGGCATCGGCGCTCGAGACGCTGACCGCGGCCATCGAGGCGAGCCAGCGCATCATGCAGAACCTGCGCCCGACCATCCTCGAGCAGGGGCTGGTGGCGGCGCTGCAATGGTTGACGTCGCGCTTCGAGCGGCGCACCGGCGTCGCCTGCGAGTTGCGCACCAACCTCGAGCGCCAGGGCGGGCCGCCGCCGCTGCCCGCGGGCGTGCCGCTGGTGGCCTACCGTACCGCGCAGGAGGCGCTGACCAACGTCGGCAAGCACGCGCGCGCCTCGCGCGTGGCGGTCGACCTCTCGCTCACGGGCAGCGTGCTGTCGCTCGAGATCAGCGACAACGGCCGCGGCATGTGCAGTGCCGACCTGGCCAAGGCGCACAGCTTCGGCATCCGCGGCCTGCACGAGCGCGCCTCGACGGTGGGCGGCTGGATCGACCTGTCCAGCGGTGCCGGCGGCACCTCGCTCATCCTGTCGGTGCCGCTGGACGAGTTCGCCTCCACCGAATTCGATCAGGGCGAGAATGCCGGCTTCGGCGACGACCACGGCTGGACCACGTACTGACAAAGGGGAGCGCCGGCACGAGCGCCGCACCGGGCCATGATCGACGTCATCCTCTGCGACGACCACGCGCTGATCCGCCGCGGCATCCGCGACACGCTGTGCGACGAGGTCGACGTGCGCGTCGTCGGCGAGGCCGGCGACTACGGCGAGCTGCGCACGCTGATGCGCCGCCTCGGCGCCGAGCGCGCCGCCCAGGGCCGCGCGGGCGCCTGCGACGTGCTCGTGCTCGACATCAACCTGCCGGGGCGCAGCGGGCTGGACGCGCTGCACGCGCTCAAGGACGAGGGCTCGCCGGTCAAGGTGCTGGTGGTGAGCATGTACCCGGAGGACCAGTACGCACTGCGCGCGCTGCGCGCCGGCGCCTACGGCTACGTCAACAAGGGCGGCGACCCGCAGCTCATCGTGCAGGCGGTGCGCACGGTGGCGCAGGGACGCAAGTACGTCACGCCCGAGATCGCGCAGATGCTGGTCGAGAACCTCACCGCGCCGGCGGCCGCGCACCCGCACAGCCAGCTGTCGGACCGCGAGCTGCAGACGCTGACGCTGATCGCCAGCGGCAAGCGCCTGGCCGACATCGCCGAGCAGCTGGCGCTGTCGCCCAAGACGGTGTCGGTGTACCGCGCCCGCGTCCTCGAGAAGCTGCAGCTGGCCAACAACGCCGAGCTCACCGTCTACGCGATCCGCAACGGGCTGGTGGGCGAATGATCACGCCCACCGCCCGCCCGCTCGCAGCGCGCGCCATCGACGATGCACAGGCGATGCGCCGCGCGGGGCGCGAGCTGCTGTCGCTGGCGCTGATCGATGCGCGCAACCGGCTGCTGGCGCGCCTGGCCGAGGACGAGTCCGCGCGCGCGCTGCGTCTGGCCGCGCACGCCGGCTGGTTCCAGGAGCGCTGGATCTCGCGCCATCTGCAGCGCCGCCGCGGCGAGGCCGCCGACGTGCGCGCCACGCCGCTGGCCGGCATCGAGCCCGAGCTCGAGAGCTGGCTCGACCCGCTGGGCGCGCCGCCTGCGCCCGAGGCCGTGCGCGGCTACCTGCGCGAGACGCTCGAGATCACGCTCGAGCTGCTCGCCGTGGCCGACGAGGACGATGCCGGCCTGTACTGCTACCGCCTCGCGCTGCTGCACGAGGACCGGCTGGGCGAGGCGCTGGCCGAGCTGCGCAACGCCGGCGAACCGCCGGCGCGCGTCGAGCGCGAAGCGATCTGGCTGCCGGCGCGCCTCTGGCCGCTGGGCAGCGCGCGCGGCAGCGGCTTCGTGCCGCACAGCGAGCGCTGGGCGCACGACGTGGCGGTGCCCGAGTTCGAGATCGACGCGCAGCCCGTCACCTGGCGCCAGTACGCCGAGTTCGCCGAGGACGACGGCTACGACCGCCGCGAGTGCTGGAGCGACGAAGGCTGGGCCTGGCTGCAGGCGGGCGCGCGGCGCGCGCCGCGGGGCGTCGAGCAGTTCGCGGGCGGCGTGCTCGTCGAGCGCGGCGGCCGGCTGCGGCGCGCCGCCGCCGGCCAGCCGGCAATGCACCTCACGCGCCACGAGGCGCAGGCCTGGTGTCTCTGGGCCGCCCGGCGCCTGCCCACCGAGCCCGAGTGGGAGATGGCAGCCGCCACCGCGGCCAGCCGCGGCTTCGTCTGGGGCGATGTCTTCGAGTGGGTGGCCGGCAGCGCGCGTGCCTGGCCCGACGCCGGGCCGCCGGGCCCGGGCTGCCTGGACGTCGCGCCGGCCGCAGGCACGATGGGCGTGCTGCGCGGTGCCTCGTTTGCCAGCGCGCCGCGGCGCCGCTACGCGCAGGCGCGCCGCTACGCGCCGCCCGAGTGCGACACGATGTTCTGCGGCTTTCGCAGCTGCGCGCCGTAGCGAGGCGCGCAACTGCAAGAGGCGCCACACGAGTCACACGAGCCACCCGAGTCACCCGACGCCGCCGCAGCGCCGGACCCCAGCGCGCCCGACCCCGAACGACGCATGCCCGCCCTGCACCTCAGCCTCAACGGCCAGCCGTGCCAAGTCGACGTCGAGCCGGCGACGCTGCTCGTCGATCTGCTGCGCGACGCGCTCGGCCTCACCGGCACGCACGTCGGCTGCGACACCGCGCAATGCGGCGCCTGCACCGTGCTGCTCGACGGCGCCGCCGTCAAGAGCTGCAGCGTGCTCGCGCTGCAGGTGGCAGGGCGCGGCGTGCGCACCGTCGAGTCGCTGGCCCGGGACGGCCGGCTGCACCCGGCGCAGGACGCGTTCGTCGCCTGCCACGGCCTGCAGTGCGGCTACTGCACGCCGGGCATGCTGATGAGCGCGGTCGGCCTGCTCGAGCGCACGCCGCGGCCGACCGAGGCCGAGATCGTCGCCGCGCTCGAGGGCAACCTTTGCCGCTGCACCGGCTACGTCGACATCGTCGCCGCCGTGCAGCACGCGGCGCGCACGATGAGCGGGGCCGCGCCGTGACGGCCCCGGTGCAGGCGCTGCGCTTCGGCAGCGGCGCCGCGGTGCCGCGCGTCGAGGATCCGGCGCTGGTGCAGGGCCAGGGCCGCTACGCCGACGACCACACGCTCGCCGGCCAGACCTGGCTCGCCTTCGTGCGCTCCGACCACGCGCACGCGCGCATCGCCGCCATCCATCTCGACGCGGCGCGCGCGCTGCCGGGCGTGCTGGCCGCGTGGAGCGGCGCCGACCTCGTGGCCGCCGGTGTGCAGCCGATCGCCCTGCCGGGCGGCTTCGTGCGCCCCGACGGCCAGCCCGCCAGCGCGCCGCCGCGCCACGCGCTGGCGCACGAGGTCGTCCGCTACGTCGGCGAGGCGCTGGCCGCGGTGGTGGCCGAAACGCGTGCGGCCGCGCGCCACGCCGCCGCCGCGGTGCGGGTCGAGTACGAGGCGCTGCCGGTGGTGGCCACCACCGACGCCGCGCTCGCACCCGGTGCGCCGCAGCTGTGGCCCGGAGCGCCCGGCAACATCGTCGCCGAGGCGCGCTACGGCGACGACGCGGCGGCCGAGGCCGCGTTCGCGCGCGCCGCGCACCGCGTCGCGCTCGACCTCGTCAACCAGCGCCTGGCGCCGGCGACGCTCGAGCCGCGCAGCGGGCTCGCGTGGCTGGACGGCGGGCGGCTCACGCTGCGCCTGAGCACCCAGATGCCCACCGGCGTGCGCGCCACGCTCGCCGCCTGCCTGCCGGGCCGCACCGAGGCGAACACGCGCGTCGTCGTCGGCGACGTGGGCGGCGGCTTCGGCATGAAGACCAGCGCCTATCCCGAGGACGTCGTGCTCGGCTGGGCGGCCCTGCAGCTCGGCCGCGCAGTCAAGTGGCAGGCCGAGCGCATCGAGGAGTTCTGCTCGGCGGTGCACGGCCGCGGCGTCGACTGCCGCGCCGAGCTCGCGCTCGACGCCGCAGGCAAGGTGCTGGCGCTGCGCGTGCGCGGCCACGCCAACGTCGGCGCCTGTCCGGGCGGCGCGTCGCTCGCGATCCCGCTCGTGCTCGGCCCGTGGGTGGCGACGAGCGTCTACGACATCGCGCACGTCAGCCTGCACTGGCAGGCGGTGCTCACGAACAACGCGGTCGCCGGCGCCTATCGCGGCGCCGGGCGCCCCGAGTCGATCTACATCATCGAGCGCCTGATGGACGCGGCGGCACGCGAGCTCGGCCTCGACGCGGCCGAACTGCGCCGCCGCAACCTGATCCGCCCGGCGCAGATGCCGTACCGCAACGCGCTCGGCCAGACCTACGACAGCGGGCAGTTCGAACGCCTGCTCGACCAGGCGCTGGCACGCGCCGACTGGCGCGGCTTCGGCGCGCGGCGCGCCGTGTCGCAGGCGCGCGGGCGGCTGCGCGGCCGCGGCATCGCCACCTTCCTCGAGTGGACCGGCGGCAATGCCTTCGTCGAGAGCGTGCGCGTCGACGTCGCCGCCGACGGCGTCATCGAGCTCACGTCGGCAACGATGGCGATGGGCCAGGGCATCGCCACCAGCTACGTGCAGCTCGCGCACGACGTGTTCGGCGTGCCGCCCGAGCGCATCCGCGTGCTGCAGGGCGACACCGACCGCGCCAACGGCTTCGGCAGCGCCGCGAGCCGCTCGCTGTTCACCGGCGGCGCCGCGGTGCGCGTGGCCAGCGAGCGCACGCTCGACGCGGCGCGCGAGCTCGCCGCCGAGGCGCTCGAGGCGGCGCCCGCCGACCTCGTGTACGCGGCCGGGCGCTTCGGTGTCGCCGGCACCGACCTGGGCGTCGACCTCTTCGAACTCGCCGCCCGCCAGCCCGCGCGCCGCATCACCGTGAGCGCCGACGCGCGCGCCAGCGCACCGAGCTGGCCGAACGCCTGCCACGTGTGCGAAGTCGAGATCGACCCCGAGACCGGGGTCGTGCAGATCGTGGCCTACGCGTCGGTCAACGACATCGGCCGCATCGTCAGCCCCGCGATCGTGCGCGGGCAGATCGAAGGCGGCGCCGTGCAGGGCATCGGGCAGGCGCTGGGCGAGCGCATCGTCTACGACGCGGCCAGCGGCCAGCTGCTCAGCGCCACCTTCATGGACTACGCGCTGCCGCGCGCCGACGGCTTTCGCGGCTTCGACACCGTGTTCGACGAGTCGGTGCCCTGCCTCACCAACCTCCTCGGCGCCAAGGGCGTCGGCGAACTCGGCACCGTCGGCGCCACGCCGACGGTGGTCAACGCGGTGCTCGACGCCCTCGCCTCGGCCGGGCTGGGACGCGAGGCCGAAACGGTGCAGATGCCGCTGACGAGCGAGGTGGTGTGGCGGGCGCTGGCACGCCTGCCGGCGTGCCAGGGCTGAGCCGCGTCAATTCGGGTTGCGGCAGCTGTTGGACAGGCCGTAGGGCGACGTCGCGAAGGCCGGCGGCGCAGCGATGTTGTTGATCGCCGCGGCATCCACCGGCACCGGAGCCAGCACGAACGACGCACGCCCTTCGGTACCGGCGACGCCCGAGGCAGCGACCGTCAGCACGGCATCGACCCAACTGCCGAAGCTCTGCGCGTAAGTCAGTTCGACGATCGCCTGGCCGTTGGCGTCGGTCTTGTCCGACAGCAGCCGCACGGTGACGTCCGAGCGCCCCGGATCGAGCCGGCCGTTGCCGTTGCCGCCGACCGTCGGGTAGCCGCCGATGGTCGGATCATCCTCGTTCGCTTCGAGGACGCCGTTGCGGTTGCGGTCCTCGTTGATGCACAGGGCCATGTCCCCGCTGGGCAGCGGACCGCTCTTCGCCCACGCCTTGGCGCCGGCCGCGTACTGACCCTTGCGGTACTGCGGCAGGTCGACCGACGCCGACAGCTGCACATCGGCCTTGGCGTTGCCGGCCGCGTCGGCCACCGTGACCACGAACTGCTTGGTGTAGGTGAGCGAGTTGACGACGATCAGCGCGTTGGTGCCGATCGACACGCCCAGCGGCTCGGAGACCACGGTCAGCGTCACGCGTGCCGAGGTCGTGCAATTGAGCAGGTTCGGGTCATTGTCGGTCGTGCCGTAGCAGGCGCGCACCGTCACGCCGTTGGTCGGGCTCGAGCGCGTGCCAGGGACGTAGGCCGTCGTCACCACGCCGTTGGCATCGGCATACAGGATGCTGTCGCCGGTGGAGAAGCTGCCACCGACGGCGTTGGCGTCGCCCGCGAGGTCGAACTTCACGCGCACGTTGGGTACCGGCACGTTGCCGGCGGCAAGAAACAGCGCGCGAATTTCCGAGCGGTTGGCCTTGCTCGCCGCCGTGTTGACCGAGACCACGCTGGGGTTGGCCGACACCGAAGCCGACGTGATCGGCAGCGCGGCCGGTGCCACCGTCGAGGCCGACTGCACGTTCACCGTCTGCGTGTCGGTCACGCCGCCGACACTGGCCACGATCGCGAAACTACCGGTCGTGGCCGGGGCGCTGTAGTTGAAGACATAGGCGCCGTTGTTGTCGGTGGTGCCTGTCGCGGAGGCCGGGTTCAGACCCGCGGCGGCGATCGAGATCGCCTGGCCGACCATCGGATTGCCGGTCTGGTCCACGACACGGTACTGCACCTGCGCCGCAGCCGACGGCGCCACCACCGCAGGCACCAGGGTGCTCGTCACCTTCGTGCCCACGACCTGCACCGCGACGGTCTTGCTGATCGAACCGGAAGCCGCGGTGACCGTAATGAGGCGGTTGGACCGATCGCCACCGATCGACAGTTCCCCCGTCACCTTGCCGGTGGAATCGGTCGTTGCTGCGCTCTTGGTGAGCACCCCACCGTTGTCGGCGGACATCTGCACCGGAGCGTCGGCGACCACGACGCCCGAGCCGTCGACCGCCGTGACGGTGATCGTCACCGTGCTCGATGCGGTATTGCTGAGCTGTGCCGAGCTGGTCTGGACGACCAGGTCCGCCGCCTTGGGCGCGGTGCCGGCGCCGCCACCGCCGCCACCACCCCCACCGCCGAACGCAGACGAGCCCCGCTCACCCCCGCCGCCGCCGCAAGCCACCAGCGCCAGCGCGAAGCCCAGGCCCACGATCCAACGCAACAGTCCCATCCCGTTCGCCCTCGTCATGTCGTCTTCGGAAATCTTCGTGCGCCGCACGCCGTCTCAGCGCGCCGCCGTGCGGTCGGAGACGACCTTCGGCGTGATGAAGATCAGCAGCTCGGTGCGGTCGGCCGTGCGCACCTTGTTCTTGAACAGGTTGCCGACCACCGGGATGTCGCCCAGCAGCGGCACCTTGTTGATGGTGTCCTTCTCGGTCTGCGTGAAGATGCCGCCGATCACGACCGTGCCGCCGTTTTCCACCAGCACCTGCGTCTGCACGTGCTTGGTGTCGATCGCGAAGCCGGCCACGGTCGGGATGCCGACGCTGTCCTTGTTCACGTCGACGTCGAGGATCACGTTGCCCTCGGGCGTGATCTGCGGCGTCACCTCGAGCTTGAGGTTGGCCTTGCGGAACGCCACCGACGTCGCGCCGCTCGAGGTGGCCTGCTGGTACGGCAGCTCGGTGCCCTGCTCGATCAGCGCCTTGACCTGGTCGGCCGTGATGACGCGCGGGCTGGAGACGATCTTGCCCTTGCCCTCGGACTCGAGGGCCGAGATCTCGAGGTTCAGGAAGCGGTTGGCGGTGGCGCTGAACAGGCTGAGCGCGAAGCTCGCCGCCGCCGCGCCGCCGAACGAGCTGCCGCTCACGTTGGCCGGCAGGTTGACGAAGCGGCTGTCGCTGTAGTTGGCCGGCGCGCCGGGCTGCAGCGTCACGTTGCCGATGGCGTCGTAGTTGCCGCCCGGGACGATGTAGTTGCCGCCGCCCACGCTGTAGCCGGGCACGCCGCCGCGGATGCCGCGCAGGTCGTTGGCGCCCAGCTTGATGCCCAGCGCGCGGCCGAAGGTGTCGTCGGCCTCGACGATGCGCGCCTCGATCAGCACCTGGCGCACCGGGATGTCGATGCGCTGGATCAGCGACTGGATCTCCTCGAGCTTGCTCGGGATGTCGCTGACGAACAGCTGGTTGGTGCGCGCCTCGAAGATCACGGTGCCGCGCGGCGAGAGGATGCGCGTGGTCTGCGAGCCCGCGCTGCCGCCCTGCTGCGCCTGCGCGTTGCCCAGCAGCCCGCTGGCCACGTGCTCGGCCTTGGTGTAGTTGAGCTGGAACGCCTGCGTGCGCAGCGGCTCGAGCTCGGCCACCTTCTTCTTGGCCTCGAGATCCTGCTGCTCGCGCGAGGCGAGCTCGTCCTTGGGCGCGATCCACAGCACGTTGCCGCTCTTGCGCACGCCCAGGCCCTTGCTCTGCATGATGATGTCCAGCGCCTGGTCCCAGGGCACGTCCTTCAGCCGCAGCGTGACGTTGCCGGTGACGGTGTCGCTGGTCACGACGTTGAAGTTCGTGAAGTCGGCGATCACCTGCAGCAGTGCGCGCACCTCGATGTTCTGGAAGTTCAGGCTCAGCTTCTCGCCGGCGAAGCCCTGGCCCTGCACGAGCTTGTTCGGGTCGACCTTGACCGGGCGCACCTCGAGCACGAACTGGTCGTCGCTCTGGTAGGCGCTGTACTCCCAGGCGCCGGTGGGCTCGACCACCATGCGCACGTTGTCGCCGCTTTGCGCCGTGCTCACGGTCTTGACCGGCGTGCCGAAGTCGGTCACGTCCAGGCGCCGGCGCAGGTTGTCGGGCAGCGTCGAGCGCAGGAACTCGACCACCAGCGACTGACCCTGCTGGCGGATGTCGACGCCCACCTGCGTGCTCGGCAGCGCGACGATGACGCGCCCGGCGCCGTCGCTGCCGCGGCGGAAGTCGATGTCGCGCAGCGTCTGTGCGCTGGCGTTCTGCGCCGGCGCGAAGTGCACGCCCTGTGCGCCCTGCGCGCCCGGCTGCGGCGCCGCCGCCGCGACGTCGCCGCCGGCGTCGAGCACCAGCAGCAGCGCCTTGCCCTGCAGCTGCGCGCGATAGGCCGACGGCTGCTTGAGGTTGAGCACGAGCCGCGTGCGCTCGCCCGACTGCGCCACGCTCACCGAGCGCAGGCGGCCCTGGTTGATCTCGACGCTGTTGCGCCCCATCGCGTTGCCGATGCCCGGCAGGTCGATCGCGATGCGCGGCGGCTGCTGGATCGAGAAGCCCGTGGGCACGGCCGCCAGCGGCTCGGCCAGCTCGACGCGCACGACCTCGGTGCCGGCCTGCTGGGTGCTGGTGATCGACTGGATCGCGTTCTGCGCCCACGCGGCCAGCGGCAACGCCAGCATCGCGACGGCCAGGGCGGCGAAGGCGGCACGCACGGCGCGGATGCTGCGGCTGGGGAACGTCATGTTGCCAAACTCCTCTCGCGTGGTGCTCATCGCGCCCTCTCCTGCAACTGCAGCGTCGCCGGGCGCTCGATCCATTCGCCGGCCGCGTCCTGGACGATCTCGCGCAGCGTGACCTCGGTCTCGCCGATGCGCGTGACGCGCCCGTAGTTCTGGCCCAGGTAGTCGCCCGCCTTCACCTGGTACAGCAGGTGGTCCACGCGCACCAGCGCATACGGCGTGCCCTGCTTGGTGATGCTGCCGACCATCGCCATGCTGTCCAGCGGATAGGCCTCCAGCGGCTCCTTGCGCCGGTTGAGCTCGCTCGCCAGCAGCGAATTGGGCTGCCGCGCCTCCTGCTTGAGGGCCACGGTGAGCTTCTGCGTGCTGAACGGGTCGACCGTCTGCGCCAGCGTGTACGGGGCGGGGTCGAACTTCGTGGGCGGCGTGAGCGGCGTGACGTTGGGCTTGAGCTCGCGGCGCTGCTGCTCCATCCACTGCACGAGGTCGTCGTTGTCGGCCCCGCAGGCGGCCAGCAGCAGCGCGCTGGCGAGCGCGGCGGCGCCGAGCGCGAACGGCGAGCGGCGCGCGCTCACTTGCGGCCTCCCGCCTTGGCGGCGTTCTTGGCCTGCTGCTGCGCGGCCACTTCGGCCGCGTCCAGATAGCGATAGGTGCGCGCGGTGGCGTCCATCGCCAGCTGGCCCGGGCTGTCCTTGGCCGCCGTCGGCGTGAGGGTCAGGTTGTGCAGCGTCACGATGCGCGACAGGTTGGCGATGTCGGCGGCGAAGGCGCCCATGTCGTGGTAGCGGCCGCTGATGCGGATCGCGATCGGCAGCTCGGCGTAGTAGTCCTTGACCTGCACCTGCCCGGGGCGGAAGAGCTCGAACTGCAGCCCGCGGCCCAGGCCGGCCTGGTTGATGTCCGACAGCAGCGCGTCCATCTCGGCCTTGCCGGGCAGCTGCTTCTCGAGCTGCGTCACGTACTCCTGCACCTGGAGCTTCTGCTTGCGCAGCTCGGCCAGGTTGACGGCCTGCGCCAGACGGCTGCGGTAGTCGGCCTTGAGCTGCGGCTCGCGCTGGCGCGCGCTGTCGAGCCCGTCGTGCGCGTCCGACAGCACGGCGAACCAGCCGGCGACCACCACGGCCAGGCTCACGCCGAGCCAGGCCGCGATCTTGGGCAGCGTCGGCCACTGGCCGGGCTCGCGCGTGTTGAGGTTGCGGAACTGCCCGGCCGCCTGTCCGAACAGGCTGCTCACTTCGAATCCGATGGTCGAGGACTTGCTGGCCATGGCGCCCTCACGAAGACTTGGCGCCGGCGGCGGGCGCGCTGGCCGCCGCGTCGGCCCCGGCGGCGGCCTGCGGACGCTTGAGCATCACCCGCATCGAGAACTCGTACAGACGCCGCTGCTCGCGGTTGGCGAGCTGCTGGTTCGACGCCTTGATCTCGATCAGCTCGGGCTTCTCGAGCCAGGTGGCGTTGTAGGCCGCGTTGCGCAGGAACTCGGAGACGCGCTCGTTGGTCTGCGCAATGCCGTTGATCGCGATGACCTGCCCGTTCTGGCGCACCGCGGTGAGGTAGATGCCCTCGGGCGTCTGCGTGTCGAGGTCGGACAGCAGGTACACGGGCAGGTTGCGGTCGGTCTGCAGGTCCTCGACCGCCTTCTGCCGCGCCTTGAGCGCATCGATCTCGGCGCGCAGGTTGGCGATGTCCTTGATCTGCACGTCCAGCCGCGCGATCTCGGCCCCGAGGAAGCCGTTGCGCGACGCCTGGTTCGAGGTCAGCTGCTCGACGATCGAGTACCACAGCCCGACCACCACGAGCCCGGCGACCGCGGCCAGGCCCACGCCGGCGAAGAAGGCACGCTTGCGCTGGCGCCGCCGCTCCTCGCGGTGCGGCAGCAGGTTGATGAGGATCACTGCAGGAACCTCCGCATCGCCAGGCCGCAGGCGGTGAGATAGGAGGGTGCTTCGCGCCGCACGCGCGCCTCGCGCACGCCCGCGCCGAGCTGCATGTGCTCGAACGGGTTGACCACGCTCGATGCGAAGCCGGTGAGATCGGTGACGCGGTCCTTCAGGCCCGGCAGCGTGGCCGTGCCGCCGGCCAGCATCACGTAGTGCACCTTGTGGTGCGGCGTGCTCGTGAAGAAGTACTGCAGCGCACGCCCGATCTCCTGCGACAGCGTGTCGACGAAGGGATTGAGGATCGCGCTCTCGTAGTCCTCGGGCAGGTCACCCGAGAGCTTCTTGGCCTCGGCCTCCTCGAACGAGAAGCCGTACTGGCGGCTGATGAGCTGCGTGAGCTGCGCGCCGCCGAAGGCCTGGTCGCGGTCGTACAGCAGCTCGTCGTCGCGCAGCACCTTGAGGCTCGTCGTGTCGGCGCCGATCTCGAACAGCGCCACCAGCGCGTCGCGGCCCTCGTTGGGCAGTTGCGCGACGAGGCGGCCGATCGCCAGGCGCGAGGCGTGCGACTCGATGTCGAGCACCACCGGCTTGAGGCCGGCGGCCTCGGCCAGGCCCTGGCGGTCCTGCACGCGCTCCTTGCGGCTGGCGGCGATCATCACCTCGACGTCGCCGGCCGAGGTGGCGCTCGGGCCGATGACGCAGAAGTCCAGGCTCACCTCGTCGAGCGAGAACGGGATGTACTGGTTGGCCTCGCTCTCGACCTGCAGCTCCATCTCCTCTTCGCGCAGGCCCGCGGGCAGCATGATCTTCTTGGTGATGACGGCCGACTGCGGCATCGCCATCACCACCTGCCGGCTCCGGGTGCCGCTCTTGGCCACCACGCGCTTGACGGCGGCGGCGACCTCGTCGAACTTCTCGATCTGGCCGTCGGTGATCCAGCCCTTGTCGAACGGCTCGGCCGCGAAGCGCTCGAGCACGTATTCGCCGCCCTTGGACTGGCCGAGCTCGACCAGCTTGACGCTGGAGGAACTGATGTCCAGCCCGATCATCGAAGGATGCTTGCGGCCCAGCAGGATGTCCAGAAAGGTCAAGTCCCCACTCCTCCACTTCACGCACTGTGCGGCAGCTCGGCGGCGGCCGGCGACCGCCGAGCCACGGGCTTGTTAAGAAGTCACTTCAATGCTAGCAACAAAACCCTTGTGGTCCAAAGACAAACGAGGCGGGACCGGTAAGGGGGCGTTGCCGCGCGCCGACGCATGTTCGGCCGTCGACGGCGTTTGTAAAAGCGGCAGATGCGCCCGCGGCGTGGCGCTATTCACGCGCGTCGGCTCGTCGCGTGCAGGAATTCACGCGCCGAAGCGGGCGGCATGCGCGTGCCGCGGCGCCGGCGCCGAGCCGGCGCGCCGCGGCCTGCATACAACAGCTCACGATCGCGCCACACCCGGCAGCGGGTCGGCGGCCCGGATAATGTGCCGCGATGGCTCACGCTGACGATGCCGCACGCCCCGGCGCCGCCCGGCGCACCCGTGCACCCTCGACGCAACCGCGCTGGATGCGCACGCTGGCGCACGCCGGCGGATGGGCTTTCCTGGTGGCCGCCGGGGGCCTGGTCGCGCTGCTGCTGGTGGTCGCCGTCGCGCTCGCCGTGGCGTACCCGAACCTGCCGCAGATCGGTGCGCTGACCGACTATCGCCCGAAGCTGCCGCTGCGCGTGTACTCGGCCGACGGCGTGCAGCTGGGCGAGTTCGGCGAGGAGCGGCGCAACTTCGTGCCGATCGGCCGCATCCCCCAGGTCATGAAGGACGCGGTGCTGGCGGCCGAGGACGCGCGCTTCTACCAGCACGGCGGCGTCGACTACAAGGGCGTGGCGCGCGCCGCGCTCGAGAACCTGCGCGACGCGCGCAGCCAGGGCGCGAGCACGATCACGATGCAGGTGGCGCGCAACTTCTACCTCAGCACCGAGAAGACCTTCACGCGCAAGATCTACGAGATCTTGCTGGCGCTCAAGGTCGAGAGCCTGCTCACCAAGGACCAGATCCTCGAGCTGTACATGAACCAGATCTACCTCGGCCAGCGCGCGCACGGCTTCGCGGCCGCGTCCGAGGTCTACTTCGGCAAGAAGCTCGACCAGGTCACGGTCGCCGAAGCGGCGATGCTCGCCGGGCTGCCCAAGGCGCCTTCGGCCTACAACCCGATCGCCAACCCCAAGCGCGCGACGGCACGCCAGCGCTACATCGTCGATCGCATGTACGAGACGGGCTTCATCACCGAGGCCCAGCACGACGCGGCGCTGGCGCAGACGCTGCACTACCGCGTGCCGGCCGAGAATCCGGTGCACGCCGAGTACGTGGCCGAGACCGCGCGCCAGCTCGTCTTCGCGCAGTACGGCGCCGAGGCCTACACGCGCGGGCTCAACGTCTATGTCGCGGTCGATGCCGGCGCCCAGGCCGCAGCCTACCAGGCACTGCGCACGGGGCTGATGAACTACGAGCTGCGTCAGTTCTACCGCGGCCCCGAAGCCTTCGTCGACCTGCCGGCCGACCCCGCACTGCTCGACGCGCGCATCGCCGAAGCGCTGGCCGACCATCCCGACAACGGCGACCTGCGCGCCGCGGTGGTGCTCGAGGCGGCGCCGCGCAAGGTGGTGGCGATGCTGCAATCGGGCGACAGCATCACGGTCACCGGCAAGGGCCTCGAGCCGGTGACGTCGGGCCTGTCGGACAAGGCGTCGCCCAAGGTGCAGATCCGCCGCGGCGCCGTGGTGCGGGCCATGAAGAACGCCAGGGGCGAGTGGCTGCTCACGCAGTTGCCCGAAGTCGAGGGCGCGCTGGTGGCGATCGACCCGCGCGACGGCGACGTCCGGGCGCTCGTGGGCGGCTTCGATTTCGGCAAGAACAAGTTCAACCACGTCACGCAGGCGTGGCGGCAGCCGGGCTCGAGCTTCAAGCCCTTCATCTACTCGGCCGCGCTCGAGCGCGGCTTCACGCCGAACACGGTCGTCAACGACGCGCCGCTGTTCTTCGACGCCAGCACCACCGGCAGCCAGCCCTGGGAGCCGAAGAACTACGACGGCAAGTTCGAGGGTCCGATGCCGCTGCAGACGGCGCTGGCCAAGTCGAAGAACATGGTCTCGATCCGCGTGCTGCGCTCCACCGGCGTCGGCTTCACGCAGGACTGGCTCGCCAACTTCGGCTTCGAGGCCGACAAGCACCCGCCGTACCTGACGATGGCGCTGGGCGCCGGCTCGGTGACGCCGATGCAGATGGCCGTCGCCTACAGCGTGTTCGCCAACGGCGGCTATCGCGTCGAGCCGCGCCTGATCACGCGCATCACCGACCAGCGCGGCAAGGTGCTGCTCGAACTGCCGCCCAAGCCGCTCGACGAGACGATGCACGGCCTGCCCGAGCGCAACGCGTTCGTGATGTCGACAATGCTGCAGGAGGTCACGCGCTCGGGCACCGCGGCGCGCGCGCAGGCCACGCTCAAGCGGCCCGACCTGTACGGCAAGACGGGCACCACGAACGACTCGATGGACGCCTGGTTCGCAGGCTTCCAGCCCACGCTCACCACCATCGTGTGGATCGGCTACGACACGCCCAAGAAGCTCGGCGACCGCGAGACCGGCGGCGGCCTCGCGCTGCCGGTGTGGATCGACTTCATGGCGCACGAACTGCGCGGCGTGCCCGTCGCCACGCTCGAGCCGCCGCCGGGCGTCGTGCAGCAGGGGCTGGGCTGGGTGTACGAGGAATACGCGGGCGCCGGCGGCATCGCCAGCGTCGGTCTCGACGAGGCCGTGCCCGAGGCGCCCAGCGCCGAGGAACGCCGCAGCATCCTCGACCTGTTCCGGCGCTGAGCGCGCAGGCCCGTCATCGGGCAGCGCGTGCGGGCGGCGCGCGAGCGGCTCATAGAATGATCCGCATGCGAAATCGCCAGATCGATCGTGCCGGCCGTGGAGTACAGCCGCAGCCGCGGCATCGCCAGCGGCCTGGGTGGCAGGCGCCCTCGGCGAGGCGGTGCGTGCGGCCGCCGTGGCAGCACCTTCGGCACCTGGGACCACGGTCGTGGCTGATCGCGTCGATGGCGCTGCCGCTCGCGGCCGTGCTCGCCGGCTGCGGCCAGAAGGGGCCGCTCACGCTGCCCGCCGCAAGGACGCCTGTGGCCGCCGCGCCGGCGGCGCCGGCCGCATCGGCAGCGCCCGCGGCACGCAGCGCAGCCGCCTCGGCGGCCCGGCCATGACGCTG
>JAFECX010000129.1 GCA_018241895.1 Pseudomonadota bacterium | reverse complement strand
CGCCGCCTGCCGCAGGCCCCGGGGCGTGAGCGCGCGCGCGCGATCGTCGCACCCGGCGCCGGAGTCGACCGCCTCGGCATGACGCCACAGCAGCAGTTCCGTCACGGCGAGCGCGGCGCTGCGGCGCAGTGGTGCTCGAGCAGCGCCTGCTGCGCGCTGACGCCGCTCGCCGACACGCGGCGGTAGCCGCCGTCGGCTCCGAGCTCCCAGGCGTCGCGCTCGTCGTGCAGGTAGGGCACGAGCGCCTCGTCGATCACGCGCTGGCGCAGCGCCGCGTCGCGCACCGGCCAGGCGATCTCGATGCGCGCGAACAGGTTGCGGCTCATCCAGTCGGCACTGGAAAGATACAGCACCTCGTCGGCATCGCCCGCGCCCCAGCGGAAGTAGCAGATGCGCGTGTGCTCGAGGAAGCGGCCGACGACGGAGCGCACGCGCACCGTTTCGGCCACGCCGTGGCGCCCCGGCACGAGCAGGCAGGCGCCGCGCACGACGAGGTCGATGCGCGCGCCGGCGCGCGCGGCGTCGAGCAGCGCGGCGATGAGCAGCGGATCGGTGAGCGCGTTGACCTTGACGACCACGCGTGCCGTATGCCCCGCGCGCGCCGCGTCGGCCACCTGCAGCAGGTGACGCAGCATGCGCCGGTGCAGCGTGAAGGGCGCGCTCACCATCTGCGTCAGAGAGCGCGCACGCGTCTGGCTCGTGAGCTGGCGGAACAGCGCCTCGGCGTCGGCGACCAGGCCCGGATCGGCGCTGAGGTGACCGATGTCGGTGTACAGGCGCGCCGTCTTCGAGTTGTAGTTGCCGGTCGACAGGTGCACATAGCGCCGGAGCTGCGTGCTGCCGCCGCGCCCGGGCTCGCGCCGCGTGACCAGCAGCAGCTTGGCGTGCGTCTTGAGGCCCACGATGCCGTACACCGCCTGCACGCCCTCGGCCTCGAGCCGCTCGGCCCAGTTGATGTTGGCCTCCTCGTCCAGCCGCGCCTTGAGCTCGAGCACGACCAGCACTTCCTTGCCGCGGCGCGCGGCTTCGATCAGCAGCTCCATCAGCACGCTCTCGCTGCCGGTGCGGTAGATGGTCTGCTTGATCGCCAGCACCTGCGGATCGCGCACGGCTTCGCGCAGGAAGCGCACCACGGGCTCGAAGCTCTCGAACGGATGGTGCAGCAGCACGTCGCGCTCGCGCAGCTGCGCGAAGATCGGCCGCGCGGGGTCGAGCGCCGCCGGCCAGGCGGGCTCGAACGGCGCATAGCGCAGCGCGGCGCCTTCGGCCTCGTCGAGCAGCGGCGCGAGCTGCAGCAGGTTGAGCGGCACGCCGACCCGGCACAGCGCGGCCTCGGGCAGCGCGAACTGCGCGAGCAGGAAGCGGCACAGCTCCTGCGGACACGCCGCCGCGACCTCCAGCCGCAGCGCGTCGCCGAAGTGGCGCTGCCCGAGGTGGCTGCGCAGCGCCTGGCGCAGGTTGGTGATTTCGTCCTCGTCGACCTCGAAGTCGACGTTGCGCGTGACGCGAAACAGCGCATGCGCCTGCACGCAGCGGCCCGGGAACAGCGCGGGCAGGTGGGCCCGGATCAGGGCCGTCAGCAGCACGAAGACCTGGCGCGCGCCGCCGAGGGTGCGCGGCAGCCGCACGACGCCCGGCAGCACGCCGGGCACCTTGACGATCGCGATGCGGTTGGCGCGCCCGAAGGCGTCGCGTCCGCCCAGTTGCACGACGAAGTTCAGCGACTTGCTCGCCACCATCGGGAACGGATGGCTCGGGTCGAGCCCGATCGGCACGAGCAGCGGCTTGACCTGCTCGTCGAACCAGCGCGTGGTCCATTCGCGCTGGGCCGCATCGCCGCCGGCGTGGTCGAGCACGACGATCCCTGCGCGCCGCAGCGCCGGCACGATCTCGTCGTTGTACAGGGCGTACTGCGCCGCGGCCAGTTCGTTCGCCGCGGCGCGGATGCCGCCCAGGTCGGCCTCGGTGAAGCCGCTGCGCGGACGGCGCATCGCATCGAGGCAGTCGGCCAGCCGCACCTCGACGAATTCGTCGAGGTTGGACGAAACGATGGTGACGAAGCGCAGCCGCTCGAGCAGCGGCACGTCGGCGCGCCGTGCCTGCGCGAGCACGCGCCGGCTGAATTGCAGGATGGCGCGCTCGCGATCGAGCAGGCGCGGCGGTGCTGCGGCCGCGGCGGCGGCCGGTGCGCGCTCACCCGGCGCGACATCGTCGGGCGGGGCCGTGCCGTCGGTCTCGTCAGCCATCGCGGCAGTCCGTGCAGTGGCTCCACAGGCTCCGGCGCAGGCCGCGCAGCCCGCGCCGTCGGGCCTCAGGCTGCAAGCAGCGTGCGCCGGTAGTGCAGCAGCTCGTCGATCGACTCGTGCACGTCGGCCAGCGCGGTGTGCGCCTGCGCCTTCGAGAAGCCCTCGAGCGCCGCCGGCTTCCAGCGCCGCGCCAGCTCCTTGAGCGTGCTCACGTCGAGGTTGCGGTAGTGGAAATACGCCTCCAGCTCGGGCATGTACAGCGCGAGGAAGCGGCGGTCCTGGCACACGCTGTTGCCGCACATCGGACTCTTGCCGCCGGGCACGTAAGGCCGCAGGAACTCGATCACGCGCCGTGCCGCGTCGGCCGCGTCGATGTCCGAGCGGCGCACGCGTTCGATCAGGCCGCTGCGGCCGTGCGTGCCCTTGTTCCAGGCGTCCATGCCGTCGAGCACCGCATCGCTCTGGTGCACCGCGATCACCGGCCCTTCGACGCGCAGCGTGACCTGGGGGTCGGTCACCACGACCGCGATCTCGATGATGCGGTCGCGCTCGGGCACGAGGCCGCTCATCTCGAGGTCGATCCAGATCAGGTTGTTCTCGCTCGGCGCGAGTGCGGGCGTGTCCATGAGCGCCGATTGTGGCCGATGGCCTGGCGCTGCCCGGGCGCGATCATCGCGTCGCAAGCGCAGACGCCGCGGTACCTGCCGCAGCGAGTGCGCCGGGCGAGCGCGGGAGGGCAGCGCTGGCGGCGCGCGGCCGCACCGCCACGACGGCGGGACGCGTCCGCGTCGGCCAGCGTCATGGGCGCGCGCGCGCGCCTACACTTGCCGCCATGCAAGCGGACACGGTCAGCACCGCCTTCGTCGTCGCGGTGGTTGGCGCCTATCTCGTGCGCCTGTGGCTGGCGGGGCGCCAGATCCGGCACGTCGCGCTGCACCGCGCCGCGGTGCCGGCGGCGTTCGCGCGCACGGTGTCGCCCGAAGCCCATCGCAAGGCGGCCGACTACACGATCGCACACACGCGGCTGGGGCTCGTCGCTGGCGCGTACGGCGCCGCCGTGCTGCTCGGCTGGACCCTGCTCGGCGGCCTCGATGCGCTCAACGCCGCGTTGCGCGAGGCGCTGCTGCCGCACGCCGGCGCGATGGCATACCAGCTCGCGCTGTTGGCGTGTTTCGCGCTGGCCGGCGGCGCGCTCGAACTGCCGTTCTCGTGGTACGAGACCTTCCGCCTCGAACAGCGCTACGGCTTCAACCGCATGACGTTCGGCCTGTGGCTTGCCGACCTCGCCAAGGGCCTGCTCGTGGCTGCCGTCGTCGGGCTGCCGCTGGCGGCGCTGGTCCTGTGGATCATGGGCGCATCGGGCGGCCTGTGGTGGCTGTGGGCCTGGGCGGCATGGGTCGGCTTCAACCTGCTGCTGCTGGTGGTCTACCCGACGCTCATCGCGCCGCTCTTCAACAAGTTCCGCCCGCTCGCGGACGAGACGCTGACGGCGCGCGTGACGGCGCTGATGCAGCGTTGCGGCTTCCAGGCCAGGGGCCTGTTCGTGATGGACGGCAGCCGACGTTCGGCGCACGCCAACGCGTATTTCACCGGCCTGGGCGCCGCCAAGCGGGTGGTCTTCTACGACACGCTGCTGGCGCGCCTGGCCCCGGGCGAGGTCGAAGCGGTGCTGGCGCACGAACTCGGCCACTTCAAGCGCCGCCACGTGCTCGAGCGCATGCTGGTGATCTTCGCGCTCAGCCTGGCGGCGCTGGCGCTGCTCGGCTGGCTCGCGCAGCGCACGGGCTTCTACCGTGGGCTGGGCGTGGTGCCCAACCTCGACGCCCCCAACGACGCGCTGGCGCTGGCGCTGTTCTCGCTCGCGGCGCCTCCGTTCGCCTTCTTCGCCTCGCCGCTGCTCGCGCACGCGTCGCGCCGGCACGAATTCGAGGCCGACGCCTACGCCTGCGCGCACTCCGACGGCCGCGATCTGGCGACGGCGCTGCTCAAGCTGCACGAGGACAACGCGACGACGCTCACCCCCGATCCGCTGTACGCACGCTTTTACTACTCGCACCCGCCGGCCAGCGAGCGTCTGGCCGCGCTGCCGCGGCCGAACGCCGACGCCGATGCGGCACTGCAGGCGGCCTGAGTTCGTACGCGAGCCGGGCGCGCCATGAACCGGCGCGCCGCCTGCCGCGCCATGAACCGGCGCGCCGCCTGCCGCGCCATGAGCCGCCCGGGCGCCGTCGCGCCGTGAGCCGCCGCGCCGATCTCGCCGCCTTGCGCACCGGCGCAAGCGAAGCCGGCCTCGAAACCGGCCTCGTGGTCGGCGCGCACGGCCGCCACGCGGTGGTCGAGACGCCCGAGGGCCGTCGTGTGCACTGCCATCCGCGCGGCAAGAAGAGCGAGGTCGTCGTCGGCGACCGCGTGCTCTGGCTGGCCAGCGGCGACGGCGGCGTGATCGAGCGCGTCGAGCCGCGACGCAACCTGCTGCTGCGCCAGGACGAGTGGCGCAGCAAGTCCTTCGCGGCCAACCTCGACCGCATCCTCGTCCTCGTGGCCGTCGAGCCGCCGTTCGCCGACATGCTCGTCGCGCGCGCCCTGCTGGCGGCCCGGGCGGCGGGCATCGACGCGTCGATCGGGTTGAACAAGACCGACCTCGCGGGCGCCGCCGCCGCGCGCGCGCGGCTGGCGCCGTACCTGGCGATGGGCGCGGAGTTGCTCGAGTTCGCGCTGAAGGCCGACCCCGATGCGGCGCGTGCGCTGCTGCGGCCGCGCCTGGACGGTCGCGCGACCCTGCTGCTCGGCCCCAGCGGGGCGGGCAAGAGCACGCTCGTCAATCTGCTGGTGCCGGGTGCCGCGGCGCAGGTCGGCGAGATCTCGCGCGCCCTCAACGCCGGGCGCCACACGACGACGGCCAGCACCTGGTACTGGATCGACGCCGCGCACCGCACGGCACTCGTCGACTCGCCCGGCTTCCAGGAGTTCGGCCTGCGGCAGATCGAAGCGACACGGCTCGCCGTGCTGATGCCCGACATCGCGGCGGCGCTCGGCCACTGCCGCTTCCACAACTGCACGCACCGCCAGGAGCCCGGCTGCGGCGTGCGCGCCGCCGCCGCGCGCGGCGAGATCGCCACTGCGCGGCTGCGCATCTACGAGGCGCTGTACGACGAGCTGTCGCAGCCGCGCTGGTAGCGCCGCTGCCGAGTCGGATGCCGCGGCTGCCGCGGCGCCTGCGCCGGTGCCGCGGCGGCCCCGCTCGGCGCCATCACCCGACGATGTTGGCCAGCGTCAGCAGCGCCACCAGCAGCATCCACAGCACCACCGAACGCCAGACCAGCCCGACCACGCTGTGCAGGTGCCCGAGCTGCGGCGGCGCGCCGGGTGTGGAGCCGGCGGCGTCGGCGGCGTCCGGCTCGCCGCCGGCGCTGAAGGTCTTGGAACGATCGGGCGTGACGCCCGGCGGCGCCGCGCCGCCCAGCTGCACGCCCACGGCACCGGCGGCGGCGGCGAGGATGATGCCCTCGTTGGCGTGCTGCCACAGCGTGGCATCGCGGCGCCAGCAGGCCACCGCGTCCTCGAAGCTGCCCACGACGGCAAAGCCGAACGCCGTCAGCCGCGCCGGCACATGGTCGATCGTCGTGAACAGGCGCTGCGACAGCGCCCACAGCGCATCGTTGGCCGGCGCCTCGAGCGCGCGGTGGCGGTAGCCCCAATAGCGGCTGGAGAACTCGGCCATGCGGTAGACGACCGCCCCCATCGGCCCCAGGCCGATCGCCGACAGCGCGACGAACCAGAAGAAGACCCCGAACACATGCCGATGCGCCGCCAGCAGCGCGTGCTCGATGACGTGGCGCAGCACCTCGGTGCGCGGCAGCTCGCTGGTGTCGAGGTGGCGCCACTCGGCGAGCAGCCGCCTTGCCTCGTTCTCGTCGCCCCGCTCGAGCGCGTCGCGGATGTCGGTGAAGTAGTGGCTGAACTGCCGAAAGCCGAACGTCAGGTACAGCAGCGCGACGTCGAACAGCAGCGCCAGCAGCAGGCTCCAGCGATGGATC
This sequence comes from Pseudomonadota bacterium, assembly GCA_018241895.1. GTDB lineage: Bacteria > Pseudomonadota > Gammaproteobacteria > Burkholderiales > Burkholderiaceae_C > Rubrivivax. Next base: position 21,970 of record JAFECX010000129.1, on the reverse strand, counting down.
AGCAGGTACAGCGTGGCGACGATCAGCCCCGGCAGCAGCACCGACACGCACCACACCACCCAGGCGTGATGGGGACGCCCGGCGTCGAAGTTGCGCCCGCACCAACCGACCCACGCGACCGCCAGCTCGTGAATGCGGTTGTCGCGCGGCAGCGGCTTGAGCTGTTCGATCGCCAGCGCCAGGAGGACCGCGAAGAAGCTCATCGCCGCCGATGATAGGCGGCGACGCCCGGCCCTCGCAGGCGGGCGCCCACCGCCGTTCAGGTGGCGAGGAAGCGGTACAGGTTGCGCAGCATCGCTGCCGTGGCGCCCCAGATGAAGTACTCGTGCTCGCGGCCGTCCGGGCCCGGGCCGTGCCAGGGCATCGACAGGAACTGCCGCGGCTTGCCGTCCCAGGTGAACCGATGGTGCTGATGATGCGCGGGCGCCATGAGGAAGGCGAGCGGAACCTCGAACACCTCGGCCACCTCGGAGGCGTCGGGACGCAGCACGAAGGGCGACGTGACCAGCGCGACGACCGGCGTCACGTCGTAGCCGGTGATCGTGATGTAGCGCGGCAACTCGCCGACGATCTCGATGTATCGACGCGCGAGGCCGACCTCCTCCTCGGTCTCGCGCAGCGCGGTGCCGACCGGGCCGTGGTCGGCGGGCTCGCTGCGCCCGCCGGGAAAGCTGATCTGGCCGGCGTGGTCACGCAGGTGCTCGGTGCGGCGCGTGAGCATCACGGCGAGCCCCGCCGGGCGGCGCACCAGCGGCACCAGCACGGCCGCGGGTGCGGGCGTGCCCTCGAAGATCAGCCGGCCATCGCCGCTGAACTCGGGAGTCCAGTCGCCAACGCCGGGCCGCGCGGCGAAGCGCGCGCGCAGCGCCGCCTCGTCGAGCCGCTCGACGCCCAGCGCCGGCAGGTGCGCATCGGTGCCGACGATCGGCACGACATGGGGGTCGATGATGCGCCCGGGCACCGGGCCGCGCGACGCAGCCGCAGCTCGCGATTCTTCGGGCTTCGCGGGCATCGCCGCGCCTGCGTCAGCCCAGCTTGGCCTTGATGCGCGCCGACTTGCCGCTGCGCTCACGCAGGTAATAGAGCTTGGCGCGGCGCACGTCGCCACGGCGCTTGACTTCGATGCTCGCGATCAGCGGGCTGTAGAGCTGGAACGTGCGCTCGACGCCTTCACCGCTGGAGATCTTGCGCACGATGAAGCTGCTGTTCAGGCCCCGGTTGCGCCTGGCGATGACCACGCCTTCGTAGGCCTGCAGGCGCTTGCGGCTGCCTTCGACGACGTTGACGCTGACGACCACCGTGTCACCGGGCGCGAATTCGGGCAGCTTCTTGGCGAGGCGGGCCATTTCTTCCCGCTCGAGCGTGGCGATGAGATCCAAGGCGAACTCCTGGTCGATCTTGCGCAGCCAGATTGTGGGTTGCCGCACGAGTACGCGCGGCTGTCGTGGGCCGACAGAGGATCGAAAAGCCTTCCATTATAGGTTCAAGCCCGCGAGAACGCGCTCGTCGTCGGGGCTCAGGCGCCCCGCCGCGCGCGCGGCGGCGAGCAGGTCGGGGCGGCGACGCGCCGTCAGCTCGAGCGAGCGGCTGCGCCGCCAGCGTGCGATGTCGGCGTGATGCCCCGACAGCAGCACCGCAGGCACCGCCAGCGCCTCGGCATCGACGACCAGTTGCTCGGGTCGCGTGTAACAGGGCGCCTCCAGCAGCCCGTCACCGAAGCTGTCCTGCTCGGGCGACAGCGCACTCAGCACCAGCGGCTGCAGCCGCGCCACGGCGTCGAGCAGGACGAGGGCCGGCAACTCGCCTCCCGAGAGCACGAAGTCGCCCAGGCTGATCTCGTGCGTCACGCGGCGTTCGACGAAGCGCTGATCGACGCCTTCGTAGCGGCCGCAGATCAGCACGGCGCCCGCTCCGGCGGCGAACTCGCGCACCAGCGCCTGGTCCAGCCGCCGGCCGGTGGGCGTGAAATGCACCACCGGCGCCGCGGCGCCGCGGCTGGCCACCACGGCATCCAGCGCGCGCAGCAGCGGCTCGGCCCGCACGACCATGCCGGGGCCGCCGCCGAACGGCCGGTCGTCGACGCGCCGATGGGCGTCGTGCGCAAAGTCGCGCAGTTGCCACAGACGCACCTGCACCTGTGCAGACTCGAAGGCGCGGCGCGTCACCCCCTGCACCAGATGCGGCCCGAAGAGGTCGGGAAACAGCGTGACGACGTCGAAGCGCATGGCACGTGGCACGCGGCTGCGCGGGGTCAGAACCTGTGAATGAACCGGTCGCGCCCGAGCGGCGCGACAGGACGACCCGGAACAAGGCGCAAAGCGCAGCCATATCGCGCGATAGGGCGAGCATCTGCAACGCCGAGCGGGGGCCTCAGGGCGCGTCGAGCGGGCGTGAGCGGCTCCTTCACGGGTTCTCAGTAATCGCGCTGCCAGTCGACGCGGATCATGCGGCCGGGCAGATCGACCTGGTCGACGTAGGCGGCAACGAACGGGATCAGCAGCTCGGTCGCCTTCGCGTCGGGCGGCGCAATGCACAGCACGCACTGCGGCCCGGTCTCGAGCAGGCTGCTCACCACGCCCAGGTGCTCACCTTCGCGGTTGCGCACCCCGAGGCCGACCAGATCGACCCAGTAGTACTCGTCCTCGGCCGTGCGCGGAAAACTCGAGCGCGCGACGAACACGCGTGCGCCCTTGAGCGCGTCGGCCGCGTCGCGGTCGGCCACGGCCCGGGAGGTGGCGACGATCGCGCCGGCCTGCTCGCGCACCGAGTCGATGCGCAGCAGCGCCGGCAGCGCGGCCGCAGGCGCCGCGTCGCCGGCACGCAGGAACCAGCGCTTCGAAGCGAACAGCGCCTCGGGGCGCGCGGCCAGCGGCTTGACCTTGATGCCGCCCTTCACGCCCCAGGCGCCGAGGATGCGCGCCACCTCGACGCCGTCGTCGGGAAACGCCGCGGCCTCTTCGGCCTCGGTGGCGTTCGAGGCCAGTCCCGACGCGGGGTTCGCGGTCGGTTGCGGCGCCGCCTGCCGCTCGCCCTTCAGGGCCGCCGCGGGCCCGCCAGCGCCCGCGCGCGGCAGCGTCGCAGGGCGAACGGCGCGACGCACTCCGTGCGGTCTCGCGGACCGGCGCTCAGGCCGCCTTCTTCGCCTGCTCGACCAGCCGTTGCACGGTGGGCGACAGCTGCGCACCCACGCCGTGCCAGTGCGCGACGCGCTCCAGCGCCAGGCGCAGACCCTGCTCGCCGCCGGCGGCCATCGGGTTGTAGAAGCCGACGCGCTCGATGAAGCGGCCGTCGCGGCGCTCGCGCGAGTCGGCGACGACGATGTTGTAGAAGGGGCGCTTCTTCGCGCCACCCCGGGCCAGACGGATCACGACCATGATGTGTAAGAACCTCTGTTGATCGAAGCGAACGGCCGCGCCACGGGAGACACACCGGGCCGGCTTTCATGATGCGGCCGACAGCGGATCGCCCGCCCCGGGCCAGTGCCTTGTGCTGCCCGCCGCCGCGAAACCGTGCCGTGGCTGCCGCTCTGGCAACGCCCGGCGCGGCGTCGGGAACTGCGCATTATAGTCGGCGCCCTCATGCCTGCGATGCACGTGCCCGCGTTGCCGCCCGCCGCCCGGCGACCTCGCTCCAAGGCCATCGCTGCCTGGCTGGCGCTGCTCGTGGGCACGCTCGGGCTGCATCGCATCTACCTGTACGGTGCGCGCGATGTCGCGGGCTGGCTGCATCCGCTGCCCACGGCGCTGGGCCTGATCGGCGTGCTGCGCATGCGTGCGCTCGGGCAGGACGATCGGCTGGCCTGGCTGCTGATCCCCTTGCTCGGCCTGATGCTGGTGGAGGCGAGCGCGCTGGCCATCGTCTGGGCGCTGACGCCCGACGAGACGTGGAACGCCCGCCACAACCCCGAGCGGCCCGCGGCGCCCTCGGGCTGGGCCGCCGTGTTCGCCGCCATCGCGGCGCTGATGGCGGGCGGCATCGCGCTGGTGAGCACGATCGCCTTCACGGTGCAGAAGATCGTCGAATGGTGAGGGAGCAGGCGACCGCGGCCCGCGCGCCTAGAAGATCCAGTTGCTGAGCCCGTAGAACAGCGCCGCGATCAGGCCGCTGGCCGGAATGGTGACGATCCAGGCGACGATGATGTTGCCCGCCAGGCCCCAGCGCACGGCCGACGGATTGCGCACCGAGCCCACGCCGTAGATGGCGCCGGTGATGGTGTGCGTGGTCGACACCGGCACGCCGAGCGCCGAGGCCGTGAACAGCGTGATGGCGCCGCCCGCCTCGGCGCAGAAGCCGCCCACCGGCTTGAGCTTGGTGATGCGCTGGCCCATCGTCTTGACGATGCGCCAGCCGCCGAACATCGTGCCCACGCCCATCGCCAGGTAGCAGCTCCAGATCACCCAGACCGGCGGCGACTTGTCGGCCGCGTCCGTCAACCCGGAGACGATCAGCAGCAGCCAGACGATGCCGATCGTCTTCTGCGCGTCGTTGCCGCCGTGACCGAGCGAATACAGGCCGGCCGAGACGAGCTGCAGCCGCCGGAACAAGCCGTCGACGCGCAACGGCGTGTGTCGCGCGAACAGCCACGAGATGCCCACCATCAGCAGCGAGCCGCAGACAAAGCCCAGCAGCGGCGAGACGACGATGAAGGCCACCGTCTTCACGATGCCCGCGGCGACCAGCGGCGCCGTGCCGGCCTTGACCAGCGTGGCGCCGACGATACCGCCGATCAGCGCGTGCGAGCTCGAGCTCGGGATGCCGTACCACCACGTGACGACGTTCCAGACGATGGCGCCGATCAGCGCGCCGAACACGACGTGCTGGTCGACCACGCCCGGCTCGACGATGCCCTTGCCGACCGTGGCGGCGACCTTGAGGTGGAAGACGAAGATCGCCGCGACGTTGAACAGCGCCGCGAAGGCCACGGCATGGTAGGGCTTGAGCACGCCGGTCGAGACGACGGTGGCGATCGAGTTCGCGGCGTCGTGAAAGCCGTTCATGAAGTCGAACAGCAGCGCCAGCGTGACGAGCAGGACCACGACCCACAGGGCCACCGGCAGGGTGTGCACGCGCGGGCCTCAGGAATTCTCGAGCACGATGCCTTCGACGATGTCGGAGACGTCCTGGCAGCGGTCGGAGATCGATTCGAGGTGTTCGTAGACCGCCTTGAGCTTGATCAGTTCGCGCGTGTCGGGCTCTTCACGAAACAGGCGCGACATCGCCGAGCGCATCGCGTGGTCGGCCTTCGATTCGAGCTCGTCGACCTCCTCGCAGGCCTTGAGCACGTCCTCGACCACGCGGGCGTCGCGCAGCCGCGGCAGCTGACCGACCATGTGCTGCACGCGCTCGCAGCATTGCACCGAGATCTCGCTGAGCTGCACGACGTCGTCCGAGACGCGCCTCAGGTCGTACAGCGACATCACCTCGCTCGTGTCCTGCAGCATGTCGAGCACGTCGTCCATCGCGTCGATCAGGTGCAGGATCTGGTCGCGGTCCAGCGGCGTGATGAAGCTCGTGTGCAGCGCGCGGTGCACCGATGCCGTGACGCGGTCGGCGGCGTGCTCGGCGGCGCTGATCTCGGCGATGCAGCGGTCGCGCAGTGCCGGCTCGCCAAAGTTGCGGACCATTTCCAGGAACGCTCGCGCGCCGTCGCCGATGTGCCGGCCGTGCTCGTCGAACAGCTTGAAGAAGTTTGCGTCGCGCGGCAGCAGCTTTGCGAAGACCATCGTCGCTTCCCGTCCCTCGTCGCTTTCGACCCGCCGCATGCGGGCCGTGGGACATTCTAGGTGGGCGTCTCGATCAGGCCCTGAAGACGAAGTAGACGGCTCCCACCAGGCACAGCGCCGCCCACAGGTAGTCCCACTCGAGCGGCTGATCCATCACGAACACCGCGAACGGCACGAAGACGACGAGCGTGATCACCTCCTGCCCGATCTTCAGCTGCGCCAGCGAATAGCCGCCGGCAAAGCCGATGCGGTTGGCCGGCACCTGCAGCAAGTACTCGAACAGCGCCACGGCCCAGCTGGCCAGCGCGGCGACGATCCACGGCCGCGCGCCCAGCGTCTTCAGGTGGCCGTACCAGGCCCAGGTCATGAACAGGTTGGACAGCGCCAGCAGACCGAAGGTCCTGAGCGGCAGCGGCAGGTCGGCAAGCGCAGGCATCGTGACGTTCGACTTGCAGGTTGACGGCGGGCGCGTCGGGGCGTCGGCCTCACGCGCCGGGCGACCCCGTGTCGGCGGGCGCGCCCGCGGGCGGCTTCGGACGGCGCCGACGGAGCCGGCGTCGGTTCGATGCCGCGCTGGCGCCCTGCCCATCCGCACCAGGGCCGTCGCTTGCGCCGCCCACGTTCGGCACCTCAGCGGCGTGCTCGGCAGCGGCCGCATCGGCCTGCGGCGGCTGGATGGCGGCCGGCTCGGCGGCGCTCGCTGCCGCCTGCGCGGCGGCGGGCTTGCCCGCAGCGCGTGCGCCGCGCTCGGTGCCCTTGCGCACGCGCGTGGCCGACGCGGCGCGCAACTCGGCCAGCATCGCCTCGCGCTCGTCGTCGCCGCCCAGGTGGTAGTCCTCCCACCAGTCGGCCAACTCGCCGGCCACCTCGCCGGCGTCGGCACGCAGGCGCAGGAAGTCGTAGCCGGCACGAAAGCGCGGCTGGTTCACCAGCGCCGCCACCGCGCCCGGCGTGCGCCGCTCGAAGCGCGGCTGCATGAGCCAGATCTCGCGCATGTCGGCGGCCAGCTTGCCGCGCCCGGAGATGTCGCCGATGCGCGCCTCGAACACCGCGTCGACCGCCTGCTGCAACGCCGGGAACGGCGCCTCGCCGCCGGCGCGTCGCGCGCTCCAGCGCTCCTGCACCTCGTGCCACAGCAGACAAGCCAGCAGGAAGCTCGGCACCACGGTGCGGCCGTCGCCGACCCGGCGGTCGGTGTCCTCGAGCGCCAGGCGCACGAAGGTGTCGCGCGCCGGATTCGGGTGCGCCGGCGCCAGCACCGGTTCGAGCAACGGGAACACGCCGTGCTCCAGCCCGTAGCGGCGCAGTTGTTCGACGCTGGCCACGGCGTGCCCGGTCTGCAGCAGCTTGACCGTCTCGTCGAACAGACGTGAGGCGGGCACGTTGGCCAGCAGCGACTTCATGCGGCGGATCGGCCGCTCGGTCGCCGCCTCGATCGCGAAGCCCAGCTTGGCCGCGAAACGCACGACGCGCACGATGCGCACCGGGTCCTCGCGGTAGCGCGTCTCGGGCTCGCCGATCATGCGGATGACGCGTGCGCGCACGTCGGGCAGGCCGCCGTGGTAGTCGACCACGATCTGCGCCAGCGGGTCGTAGTACATGGCGTTGATCGTGAAGTCGCGCCGCGCCGCGTCCTCGATCTGCGGCCCCCAGACGTTGTCGCGCAGCACGCGGCCGGCGGCGTCGACGACGTGCAACTTGCCGGCGAGCTCGGCGCGGCTCGTCTTCTCGTTGCCCTCGACGTGCTCGGCGGCGGCGCTGTCCAGGTAGGCGCGGAAGGTCGAGACCTCGACGGTCTCGTGCTCGCGCCCGCGCCCGAACACCACGTGCACGATGCGAAAGCGCCGCCCGACGATGAAGGCGCGGCGAAAGAGCACCTTGACCTGCTCGGGCGTGGCATCGGTGGCGACGTCGAAGTCCTTCGGCCGCTGGCCGACGATGAGGTCACGCACGGCACCACCGACGATGTAGGCCTCGTGGCCGGCATCCTTCAAGGTGCGCACGACGCGCACCGCGTGCGCATCGAGCAGCCCGGGGTCGATGCCGTGCTGCTCGCGCGCGATCTCGATGCGCTGGCCGAGCGGGATCGGCGCTGCGGGTGCGAGGCCGGGCGCGGGGCCGGGTGGGCAAGTGGATGCGGGTGCCGCGACGGCCGCAGACTTGCCGAGCAGGCGGCCGATGAACTTCCTGATCATGTGAACAGTTCCAGCACGGGCCAGCCGCGCTCGCGGGCGATGCGCTCGAGCGCGGGGCCGGGGTTGGTCGCCACCGGATGGCTCACGTGCGCGAGCAGCGGCAGGTCGTTGGTCGAGTCGCTGTAGAAGACGCTGCGCTCGAAGTCGCCCAGCGCCAGGCCCTGCGCGGCCAGCCAGTCCTCGACCCGCCTCACCTTGCCCTCGCGGAAGGCCGGCACGCCGCGGATCGCGCCGGTGACGCGCCCGCGCGGGTCGCGCTCGAGTTCGGTGGCGATCAGCGCCTCGACGCCGAACAGCTCGGCGATCGGGCGCGTGACGAAGTCGTTGGTGGCGGTGACGATGGCCAGCAGGTCGCCGGCGACGCGATGCTGCTCGACGAGCGCGCGCGCACTCGTGCGCAGCATCGGGCGGATGACGCGATCGAGGTAGGCCGCGGCGAGCGCGTCGATCTGCGCCGCGGGCAGATCGCGCCAATGGCGGGTGGCGAAATCGACGTAGGCCTCGATGTCCAGGCGCCCGCTCTCGTAGTCGGCATAGAAGCCGTCGTTGCGGCGGCGGAACTCGCCGCCGTCGGCCAGGCCGCTGGCGACCAGGAACTCGCCGAACGCGTGATCCGAGTCGCCGGGCAGCAAGGTGCCGTCGAGGTCGAAGAGCGCGAGCTTCATGCCGCTGGACGCGCCGCTCCAGGCGCCTCGTCGGCGGGCAGCGCGTGCGCGTGCACTTGCGGCTCGCCCTGCTCGGCGAGCATGCGGCGCAGCAGCGGCAGCGTCACGCGGCGCGAACTGGCGAGCGCAAACGCGTCGAGGCGATCGAGCAGCGGCATCAGATGGGCCAGATCGCGCGCAAAGCGCGTCAGCAGGTGGTGGATCACGTCGTCGGCGAGGGTGATGCCGCGCCGCTCGGCCTCCCGGCGCAGCGCGGCGCGCGTCTGCGCCTCGTCGAGCGGCTCGAGCGCAAAGACATGGCCCCAGGCCAGCCGCGTGCGCAGGTCTTCGCGCAGCGGCAGATCCACCGGCGGCACCCGGCCGGCGGCGACGAACGCCGCGCCTTCGGCCGTGGCCTGCTCGAACAGCGCGAACAGCACGCGCTGCGCCGGTTCGTCCAGGGCCTCACAGTCGTCGACGGCCAGCAGGGTCCAGCCCGGCTCGCAGACCGACGATGCGTCGGCACCGCCGTCGAACCAGGCCACGCGCCGTCCGGCGGCGCGGAATTGCCGCACCAGCGCCTGCAGCAGGTGCGTCTTGCCCGCACCGGCCGGGCCCCAGAGGTACGTGGGTGCCGTCGGCGCGCCGAGCGCACGCAGGTGCGCGAGGGCCGCCGCGTTGCGAGCGGCCACGAAGTTCTCGAAGCTTGGCTGCGGCGCCGGGCCGATGGCGAGCGGCAACTGCCTCATCGCATGCGGACCAACATCGGCGGCAGCCACGGCCGAGCTATTCGCAGCGTGCGCCGGGCAGGCGCTGCCACTGCGCGAGGAGTTCGCGCATCGCCTGGGCATCGTCGGCCGCGGCCTCGTGCGCCAGATAGCCGGCGAGGTCGCGGCAGGCGAGGTCGTGCTGACCGAGCTCGGCCAGCACGAGCGCGCGGTCCCTGCGCTCGCCCCAGTCCCGGGGCAGCAGGATCACGAGCCGATGCATGACGGCGAGCAGCCGCCCCCAGTCGCGCGCCGCGCGATGGATCTCCTCGAGGTTGCGCAGCAGCCGCACGATCACGGCGCGCGGCTCGGCGCTGCGCAGGTACCACGCCAGCGGCACGGCGTCCTCGCTGCCGCGGTCTGTCCGGTGCGGCAGCAGCCGCTCCTCGAGCTCGGCACGCGACAGCGAGCGGCCGTCGAACGGGTCGATCACGATCTCGCCCGGACGGCTGCCGCCCGCCACGTGCAGCTTGACGAGAAAGTGACCAGGAAAGGACACCCCGGCGGCCCTCAGGCCGAGCTGCGTGGCCAGTTCGATGTACAGCAGCGCCAGCGTGATCGGGATGCCGCGCCGCGTGCGCAGGACCTCGTGCAGGTAGCTGTTGCGCGGGTCGTAGTAGTCGTTGACGTTGCCGGCGAAGCCCAGCTCGCCGAAGAAATAGTGGTTGAGCAGGCGCACCCGCTGCAGCGGCGCGGCGTCGGCCGGGATGCGCCGGCGCAGCCGATCGGCCAGCGCATCGACTTCGGCCAGCACGCCCTGCGGGTCGACGCCCGGCATCGCGTACTGGGCCAGCGCCGCCGCCGTCTCGAGCACGGACAGGCTCTCGTCGTCGGCCACCAGGGTGGCGAAGTACTCGAGCGCGCTCGGCGCCTCGAAGTGCAGGTAGGCGGGCATCGCGTTCAGTGTAGGTCAGCCGCGGTGCACGAAGTCGCGCGGCCGCAGCCCGCAGGCGGCGAGCACGGCGAAGTACAGCAGCGCCACGCCGCCCAGCACGCCGGCGACGGCGGCGACCCGCTCGGCCCAGTGCGCGCGCAGGCCGATCCAGTCGACCCCCACGGCCGCCCACCACAGCACGGCACCGAGCACCGCGTTGGCCAGCAGCACCCTGGCGGCAAAGCCGCGCCAGCCCGCGGCCGGCCGGTACAGGCCCCGACGCAGCAACCCCGCCAGCAGCAGCGCGGCGTTGAGCAGCGCACCCAGGCCGATCGACAGCGCCAGCCCGGCGTGGGCCAGCCAGGGCACGAACAGCACGTTCATCGCCTGCGTCGCCACCAGCGAGACGATCGCGATGCGCACCGGCGTGGCGATGTCGGTGCGCGCGTAGAACGCCGGCGCCAGCACCTTGGTGCCGATGAGGCCGATCAGGCCGACGCCGTAGCCGCGCAGCGCCACCGCCGTGCTCAGCACGTCGGCGTCGGCGAAGCGTCCGTAATGGAACAGCACCGCCACCAGGCCCACCGGGAAGACCAGCAGTGCCAGCGCGCAGGGCAGCGCCAGCAGCAGCACGAGGCGCAGGCCCCAGTCGAGCAGCCTCGAGTAGACCGCGGTGTCGCTGCGCGCCTGCGCCGCGGCCATCTGCGGCAGCAGCACCACGCCCAGCGCGACGCCGAGCAGCGCGGTCGGAAACTCCATCAGCCGGTCGGCGTACGACAGCCACGACACCGAGCCCACGTGCAGATGCGATGCGATCTGCGTGTTGATGACCAGCGAGAGCTGTGCCACCGACACGCCCAGCAACGCCGGCGCCATCAGAGCGAGCACGCGCCGCGTCCCCGGGTGGTGCCAGGCGCGTGCCAGGGCCGCCGGCGCGAGGCCGATGCGCGGCAGCCTGCCGATGGCCGCCAGCGCCGGCACCTGGATCGCGGCCTGCAGCACGCCGCCGGCCATCACGCCGACGGCCAGCGCGACGATCGGCTCGATGCCGCGCGCGCGCAGCCACGGCGCCAGCGCGAGGGCCGACGCGATCACCGCGACATTGAGCAGCACCGGCGTCGCGGCCGGCACCGCGAAGCGCTTCCAGGTATTGAGAATGCCGGCGGCCAGCGCCACCATCGACATGAGCCCGATGTACGGGAACATGATGCGCGTGAGCAGCACCCCGACGTCGAACTGCACCAGGCCGGCGCCCAGCAGCCACACCAGCAGCGGCGCGGCGGCGACCCCGGCGATGCAGGTGGCCAGCTGCACCCAGGCCAGCACCGTGGCCACCGCGTCCACGAGCGCCTGCGTCGCGGCGTCGCCCCCGCGCTCGCGCGTGGCGCCCAGCAGCGGGACGAAGGCCTGCGAGAAGGCCCCTTCCGCGAACAGGCGGCGAAACAGGTTCGGGATGCGGAAGGCGACGTTGAAGGCGTCGGTGGCGCCGCTGGCGCCGAAGATGACGGCCACGAGCTGCTCGCGCACCAGGCCCGTGATGCGGGAGACGAGCGTCAGCAGCGAGACGGTGGAGGCGGCCTTCAGCAGATTCACGGGCGCTCGGGATTGTAGCCAGCGCCCTCGCCGCTTGCGGCCAGGCACCGCGGCTTTGCTATACTCCGCCTTCTTTGCTCACGCACACTCCACCCACGCATGGCCACTTCCGCCAAAGCCAAGAAGAGAACGGTCCGCATCGCCTCCGGGCGCAAGCGCGCGCGCCAGAACGTGGCGCTCAACGCCCATAGCCGGGCGCTGCGCACGCGCTTTCGCAGCGTCGTCAAGGACGTGGACAAGGCCGTCGCCGGTGGCGACAAGGCCAAGGCCGCGGATCTGTTCAAGTCCGCCCAGAGCGTGATCGACTCGGTGGCCGACAAGGGCATCTTCCACAAGAACAAGGCCGCGCGCACGAAGAGCCGCCTGGCGGCCAAGGTCAAGGCACTCGCGCTGGCCTGAGGCGCGCCGCCGTTCGCACCCCGGGCCCGCGCCGCACGCGGGCCCTTCGTTTGCAGGCCCGCCGCGTGCGGGCCCTTCGTTTTCAGGCCCGCCGCGCGCGGGCCCTTCGTTTTTCCAGGCCCGCCGCGCGCGGGCCTTGTGCTTCCAGGCCTGCCGTGTGCGGGCCGCTCGCTCGTCTGCCCGGCGCCGTGCCGCGGGTGGCACGCGAAGAGCACGCCTCGCCCAGGCGCCCCGTAGAATGCGCGGGCGCCGGAACGTGACCCCAGCGTCGCGCGCCGGCGTTTTTCGTCCCACCCCGCGTCCGCACCGCCGGGCGCCCGCTGGAGGCCCGCCGATGAACGCCCCGGACCCCGCCGTCACCCAGGCCAGCGGCCCGATGCCGCACGTGCTCGAGACCTACGGCCGCCTGCCGATCGCGCTCACGCACGGCCGCGGCTGCTGGCTGTGGGACACCGAGGGCCGACGCTACCTCGACGGCCTGGGCGGCATCGCGGTCAACACGCTCGGCCACGGCCACCCCAAGCTGGTGCCGGCGCTGCAGGACCAGGTGGCGCGCATGATCCACTGCAGCAACTACTACGAGGTGCCGCTGCAGGAGCAGCTCGCCGCCAGGCTGTGCGAGATCTCGGGCCTGGCCGGCGCCTTCTTCTGCAACAGCGGGCTCGAAGCGAACGAGGCCGCGATCAAGATCGCGCGCAAGTACGGCCACGACAAGGGCATCGCGCGCCCGGAGATCGTCGTCTACGAAAAGGCCTTCCACGGCCGCTCGATCGCCACCCTGTCGGCCACCGGCAACCCGAAGGTGCAGCACGGCTTCGAGCCGTTGGTCGAGGGTTTCGTGCGCGTGCCGCTCAACGACATCGCCGCCGTGCAGGAGATCGCCGAGACGCACCCGAACGTCGTCGCCGTGTTCCTCGAGGTCATCCAGGGCGAAGGCGGCATCCACCGCACGCGCGTCGAGTACCTGCGCCAGATCCGCCAGCTGTGCGACGAGCAGGGCTGGCTGCTGATGCTCGACGAGGTGCAGTGCGGCCTGGGACGCACCGGCAAGTGGTTCGCGCACCAGTGGGCCGGCATCCGGCCCGACGTCATGCCGCTGGCCAAGGGCCTGGGCTCGGGCGTGCCGATCGGCGCCGTCGTCTGCGGCCCGAAGGCGGTGCATGTGCTCGGCCCCGGCAACCACGGCACCACCTTCGGCGGCAACCCGCTGGCGATGCGCGCCGGCGTCGAGACGCTGCGCATCATGGAGGAGGATGGGCTGGTGGCCCACGCCGCCGCGGTCGGCGACGTGCTGTGGGGTGCGCTGCGCGAGGGCCTCGCGGGGGAAAAGGGCGTGGTCGAGTTCCGCGGCCAGGGCCTGATGATCGGCATCGAGCTCGACCGCCCATGTGGCGCGCTGCTGCAGCGCGCGGCCGAGGCCGGCCTCATGATCAGCGTCACCGCCGAGCGCGTGATCCGTCTGCTGCCGCCGCTCGTGCTGTCGGCCGACGAAGCGCGCCAGATCGCGGCCATCCTGGTGCCGCTCGTGCGTCAGTTCCTGTCCGAGCCGCCCGCGTCAGGGCCGGCCCCGGCGTCATGAAGCACTTCCTGCAGTTCAACGATCTGGACGCCGAGGAGCACGCGCACCTGTTCGAGCGCGCGCGCGTCGTCAAGGCGCGCTTCAAGAATTACGAGAAATACCAGCCGCTGGCCGACCGCACGCTGGCGATGATCTTCGAGAAGGCCAGCACGCGCACGCGCGTGAGCTTCGAGGCCGGCATGTACCAGCTCGGCGGCTCCGTCGTGCACCTCACGAGCGAGGGCAGCCAGCTCGGCCGCGCCGAACCGATCGAGGACACCGCACGCGTCATCAGCCGCATGTGCGACCTGGTGATGATCCGCACCTTCGAGCACGCCAAGCTCGAGCGTTTCGCAGCGCACTCGCGCGTGCCGGTCATCAACGGCCTGACCAACGAATACCACCCGTGCCAGATCCTGGCCGACGTGTTCACCTTCATCGAGCACCGCGGCTCGATCGCCGGCAAGGTGGTGGCCTGGGTCGGCGACGGCAACAACATGGCCAACACCTGGCTGCAGGCGGCCGAAACGCTGGGCTTCACCGTGCACGTGAGCACGCCCGAGGGCTACCAGGTGCAGCCCGACGTGGCCGGCGTGCGCGACGCCGGGTGCTGGAAGGTGTTCGACCACCCGATGGATGCCTGCCGCGGCGCGCATCTCGTGACCACCGACGTGTGGACCAGCATGGGCTACGAGGCCGAGAACGAGGAGCGCCGCAAGGCCTTCGTCGACTGGTGCGTCGACGAGGACATGATGGCGCTGGCGCAGCCCGACGCCCTCTTCATGCACTGCCTGCCGGCGCACCGCGGCGAGGAAGTCACCGCCGAAGTCATCGACGGCCCGCAAAGCGTCGTCTGGGACGAAGCGGAGAATCGAATGCACGTGCAGAAGGCGCTGATGGAGTACCTGCTGCTCGGGCGCGTCGAGTGAGCGCGGCCGCCTCGGGCGGGCGCGTCGGCCGTCAGGCGGCGGGCCGCACCCCGGTCGTCAGCGCCGCCAGCGCCGCCTCGTCCAGCGTCTCGCGTGCCAGCAGTTCGCGCGCGGCGCGGTCGAGCACGTCGCGGTGGCGTTCGAGGATCTTCGTCGCGCCGTCGAAGGCGTCCATCACGATGCCGCGCACGGCGTTGTCGATGTGCTGCTGCGTCTGCGGGCTCACGTTGCAGCCGCCGCCGCTGGGGTAGCCGGGAACGTCGAGAAAGCGCGGGTGCTGCGCCTCGTAGGCGACGTAGCCCAGCGCCTCGTCCATGCCGTAGCGCGTGACCATGTCGCGCGCGATGTCGGTGACCTTGGCCAGGTCGTCGGCGGCGCCGGTGGACAGGTGTCCGAAGACGAGCTTCTCGGAGGCGCGCCCGCCCAGCAGCACCATGATCTTGCGCTCGAGCTCCTCGCGCGTCATCAGGAAGCGGTCTTCGGTCGGGCGCTGGATCGTGTAGCCGAGCGCGCCGATGCCGCGCGGGATGATCGAGACCTTGTGCACCGGGTCGCTGCCCGGCAGCGCCAGCGCCACCAGCGCGTGCCCCATCTCGTGGAAGGCCACGACCTCGCGCTCGCGCTCGTTGAGCACGCGGTTCTTCTTCTCGAGGCCGGCGACGATGCGCTCGACGGCCACGGTGAAGTCCTCGAGCGCCACCTCCGGCGCGCCGCGCCGCGTCGCCGCCAGCGCCGCCTCGTTGCACAGGTTGGCCAGGTCGGCGCCCGAAAAGCCGGTGGTGAGCGCCGCCACCTGCGCCAGGTCGACGCCCGTGGCCAGGCGGATCTTCTTGACGTGCACTTCGAGGATCTTGACGCGCCCGCCCTTGTCGGGCCGGTCGACGAGCACCTGGCGGTCGAAGCGGCCGGCACGCAGCAATGCCGGATCGAGGATCTCGGGGCGGTTGGTGGCCGCGAGCAGCACCAGGCCCGAGGAGCTGTCGAAGCCGTCGAGTTCCACCAGCAGCTGCTGCAGCGTCTGCTCGCGCTCGTCGTGGCCGCCGACCATGCCGCCGGCGCCGCGCGCGCGCCCCAGCGCGTCGAGCTCGTCGATGAAGATGATGGCCGGCGCCTTGGCGCGTGCCTGCTCGAACAGGTCGCGCACGCGCGCCGCACCGACGCCGACGAACATCTCGACGAACTCGCTGCCGCTGATGCTGAAGAAGGGCACGCCGGCCTCGCCCGCCACGGCCTTGGCCAGCAGCGTCTTGCCGGTGCCGGGCGGCCCGACCAGCAGGATGCCCTTGGGCATGCGCGCGCCCAGCCGGCCGTACGCCTTCGGGTCCTTCAGGAACGAGACGATCTCCTGCAGCTCGGCCTTGGCCTCGTCGACGCCGGCCACGTCGGCGAAGGTGATGCCGGTGTCCTTCTCGACGTAGACCTTGGCGCGGCTCTTGCCGATGCTCATGAAGCCGCCCAGCCCGCCCGCCTTGTCGGCGAAGCGGCGGATGAGGAAGAACCACAGGCCGAAGAACACGAGCGCCGGCAGCACCCACGACATGAGGTCGCGCAGCCAGGTGCTCTCGACCACGCGCGAGAACTGCACGTCGTACTTCGAAAGCTGCTCGGCCATCGCCGGGTCGACGCGCGTGGCCACGATCACCGTCTTGCCGGCGTCGGGCGTCTTGAGCTTGCCGGTGATCGTGGTGTCGCCGATCACCACCTCGGAGACGCGGCCTGCGGCGAGCGCCTTCTCGAACTCGCTGTAGGGCACCGGCTCGACGCTGCGCGCCTGCCAGATGCTCTGCAGCGTGAACAGCGCAAAGAGCGCCAGCAGCCAGTAGCCGACGTTCCACTGCGTCTTCGGATCGGGCTTGAGCGGCGCGGGCATCGTCGTCTCCTATCGGTCCGTCAGCGCGGCAGGCGCGCCACGCGGCGGCGCAACGCGTCGATCTCGTCCTCGAGGTCGGCCACCAGCGCCGCCAGCTCGGGCGCGGCGTCGTAGCAGTGCTCGGTGTGCCACATCGAGCGCACCCGGCGCACGACCACGGCCTCGAAGCGCCACTCGGCGGGGCTGGCGTGCGCGGACACGCCGCCGGCCTCGATCAATCCGGCCTGGACCCGTTCGACGACCCAGTCGGGCGCGAGCGCCAGCGCGCGCGCGAGTTCGGTCAGCGTCAACGCCGCGGCGTCGTCCGCGATGGGGTCACTGGCTGCTCGACGCATCGGTTCACTCCCCGCGTTCGGCCGCCGCGGCGGCCACCTTGCGCGCATCGAAATCGCCCAGCTCGCGCGCCATCGTCTCGTAGTGCTGGCGCGCCCGTGGGTCCTGGGCGCTGGGCAGGATCACCCGCACCACCAGTTCCAGATCGCCCGGGTGGCGGCCCGCGAGGCCGCGCCCGCGCACGCTGAGCGTGCGGCCGCTCTGCGCGCCGGCGGGCACCCGCACCTGCAGCGTGCTGCCGTCGGGCATCGCCACCGGCACCACCGCGCCGAGCGCGGCCTCCCAGGGCGCCACCGGCAGCTCGGCCACGAGGTTGGCACCTTCGAGCGTGAAGCGCGGGTGCGGGCGCAGCTGCACTTCGAGGAACAGATCGCCGGCCGGCGCGCCGCCCTGCCCGCCCCCGCCCTGGCCTGCGAGGCGGATCATCTGGCCGGGCCGCACGCCCGCCGGGATGCGCACTTCGAGCGTGCGCTCGACGAGTTCGACGCGTCCCGAGGCATCGAGCTTGGGCGCGCGCAGCGAGATCTGCCGCGTGGCGCCGCGCATCGCGTCCTCCAGATCGAGCACGATCTTGGCGTGGTGCGCCTGTCCGGCGGCCTCGAACGCGGCGCCGTGCCCGCCCCCGTGCGCGGCGCGCGCGGCGCGCGCGCCGAACAGCTGCGCGAAGAAGTCGCTGAAGTCGCCCAGGTCGGCCTCGTCGAAGCCGCGTCCCGTGAACTCGAAGCCCGCGTCCCAGTCCGGCGGCGGCGTGAAGGTCTCGCCGCTGCGGTGGCCGCGGCCGAGCGCATCGTAGGCGGCGCGGCGTTCGGCGTCGCCCAGCACGGCATGGGCCTCGTTCACCTCGGCCATGCGCGCCGCCGCATCCGGCTCCTTGGAGACGTCGGGGTGGTACTTGCGCGCCAGACGCCGGTAGGCCTTCTTGACGTCGTCGGCGCCGGCGTCGCGCGCCACGCCGAGCACCTGGTAGTAGTCCTTGAACTCCACGATCGAACCTGCCTGGCTGAGGCGAGCATCGTATCTGCTGTCGTGGGCGCCGGCTTCAAGGCCCGCGCGCCGCAGCCGCGCCATGGCCGTCGACAGGCTCTTGAAAGCGATCGGCACAGGCCCTAACTGGGTGGCGTCGGGCCGGCGCGAGCGCGCTGCCGGGCACGAAACTGCCGCATCACCCATCGGAGGATCCGCATGTACCGAACCATCTTCCCGCGCGATCTGTTCGCCGAGTTCGACCGCCTGCAGCGGGAGTTCTCCGGCCTGCTCGACGGCACGCCCAGCATCCGCGGCTTGGGCCGCGGCGGCTATCCGGCGCTCAACGTCGGCACCTCGCCGACATCGATCGACGTCTTTGCGTTCGCGCCCGGGATCGACCCGGCCGCCATCGAAGTCAACCTCGAGCGCGGGGTGCTGACGCTTGCCGGCGAACGCAAGGCCGACGCGCCGCCCGCCGATGCCAAGACCACCGTCCACCTGGACGAGCGCTTCGCGGGGCGCTTTCGCCGCGTGCTCAGCCTGCCCGACGACATCGACCCCGAGAGCGTCGCAGCGACCTACACCGACGGCGTCCTGCACGTCGCCATCAGGCGTCGCGAAGTCGCGCAGCCGCGCCGCATCGCCGTCCAATGAACCCGAGGAGCCAGACCATGAGCACCGTGACCACCCCCCGCGACGAGAGCCAGAGCCACACGCCGGCGGCACGCAACGAAGCCACGCTGCTGCCGTCGGTGAACGTGATCGAGGATGCTGCGGGCATCACGCTGTACGCCGACATGCCCGGTGTGCCCAAGGACCGCGTGACGCTGCGCGTCGAGGACGACCAGTTGTCGATCGAAGGCGAGATGCAGCTTGCGCTGCCGCCGGACATGCAGCCGCTGCACGCCGAAGTGCAGCGCGCGCGCTACCACCGGGCCTTCACGCTCAGCAAGGAGCTCGACGCCGACCAGGTCAGCGCCGAGATGAACCAGGGCGTGCTGCGCGTGCGCATCCCCAAGGCCGCCCATGCGCAGCCGCGGCGCGTGCAGGTGCAGGTCGCTTGAGAACGCCAGCGCAAGACGGCAACCGAGTCATGTGCCGGCCGGCGCGATCGGCTGGCGGGCCGAATGCGGCTCCGCGTTCGATGCACGCGGGGCCGCGTTGCCGTGCCTTCGCGCGCGTCGGCCAATCCACCTGCGGCCGAGCGTGCGGCGGTGGCGTGCAGGCGGCGGCGCTCACGGTCCGATACGCGCAACGCCGCGCGGCGCCAAGAATGGCACGGAAGGGTCTTGCGACAGACCGCGATGGCCTCGAGTCGAGCGCGAGGCAGGCCGATACCCGCCCGAAGTCATAGAGGGTCGGGGGCAGTCATGAACATCACGCGCTTCGAGAACGACCACGAGGTCATTCAGGGCTACATCACCACGCTGCGCGAGCTGTCGCGCGCGGGCACCGCGGCGAAGGCGAAGGAAATCGCGACGGCCATCGTCCAGATGAGCGGCAAGATCAAGCTGCATCTGGCGGCGGAGGACGCGACGCTCTATCCGGCCATGGAGAAGTCGAGCAACGCCGACGCCATGCGCGCAGCCCGTGCCTTTCAATCCGAGATGGGCATGCTCGCCACAGGGTACGCGGCCTTCGTTGCGCGCTGGAACACGCCCACGTCGGTGGCGCACGATCCCGAAGGCTTTCGCGCCGACGCCAACGAGGTCCTCAAGGCGTTGTTCCAGCGCATCCAGCGCGAAGACCGGGAGCTCTATCCGCTGGCCCAGCGCGTCTAGAGGGCATCGCGCCACGTCGCGCCGTCCGGGAGCTGCCCGGGCGTCACGTCGTCGTCGTGCCGGCGCAGGCGCGGCCCGAGTCCCCCGGTGTCCGTGCCGAAATCAAGGCGGCGCCAACCCCGGCGCTGCAGTCTGCAGATGTCGCCGGCGCGCGCCGCGATCGGGCCGAACGTGCCCACCGCCAAGAAAAAGAAAGGCCAACTCCCATGCGCATCAATCTTCCTGTAACCGGCAACGAGCATACGTACGCCGACGACGCGACCCTGATGTCGACGACCGATCCCAAGGGCCGCGTCCGCTACGCCAACGCCGCCTTCGTCGCGGTGAGCGGCTTCAGCCGCGACGAGCTGAGCGGCAAGGCGCACAACATCGTGCGCCACCCCGACGTGCCGCCCGAAGCCTTCGCGGATCTTTGGCAGACGCTCCAGGCGGGCCACGCCTGGAGCGCGGTGATCAAGAACCGCTGCAAGAACGGCGACCACTACTGGGTGCGCGCCAATGTCGCTCCGGTGGTGCGCGGCGGACAGACGCTCGGCTACATCTCGGTGCGCACGCGGCCAGGCGCCGAAGAGGTGCAGGCAGCCACCGAACTGCATCGGCGCTTTCGCGAGGGCAAGGCGCGCGGCCTGCGCTTTGACCGCGGCATCGTCAGGCGCAGTGGGCTCGGTGCCTGGCTGTCGTTGTTCAAGACGGCCTCGGTGCGCACGCGTGCGTGGCTGGGCTGCGCGGCGGCCGTACTGCCGCCGGCTGCGGCTGTGCTCGCCATGATGCCCACAGCCTCGCTCGCCGCACTGGGTGTCGCCGCTGCGCTCGCAGGATGGGCGATCGGTGCGCTCTTCCTCGAACGCCAGCTCGTGGCCCCGTTGCGCGTCGTGGCCGAGCAGGCCCGACGCATTGCCAGCGGGGATACGGCAGCCCCCTTCGAACTGGGCCGCATCGATGACATCGGCATGCTGCTGCGCTCGGTGAACCAGGCCGGGCTCAACCTGCGCTCGCTGCTGGACGACGTGAGCACGCAGGTGGGCGGCATCAGCATCGCGAGCGGCGAGATCGCCGCCGGCAGCAACGACCTGTCGTCGCGCACCGAGCAGGCCGCGGCCAGCCTGGAACAGACCGCTGCCTCGATGGAGCAGATGACGCAGACGGTGCAGCAAAGCGCCGAGAGCGCGCGCCTGGCCGCGGACATCGCAGACTCCGCGAGCAGCGCCGCCGCCGACGGCGGCCGCGTCGTCGGCGACGTCGTCACCACGATGGACGACATCAGCCAGAGCTCGCGCCGCATCGCCGACATCACGTCCAGAATCGACGCCATCGCCTTCCAGACCAATCTGCTGGCGCTCAACGCGGCGGTGGAAGCGGCGCGTGCCGGCGAGCAGGGGCGCGGCTTTGCGGTCGTCGCCGCCGAAGTGCGGGCGCTCGCGCAGCGCTCGTCGGGCGCGGCGCGCGAGATCAAGGATCTGGTCGGCGACTCGGTCGAGCGCGTGCAGGCCGGCCACCAGCACGTGCAGCGCGCCGGGGAGGCCATGACGCGCATCGTCGAGCAGGTCAGGCGCGTGGGCGATCTCATCGCGCAGATCAGCACCGCCTCGCGCGAGCAGAGCCTGGGCCTGGACCAGGTGAACGTCGCCGTCGGCGAACTCGACCGCACGACGCAGCAGAACGCCGCCCTCGTCGAGCAGAGCGCGGCCGCGGCCGAAAGCCTGCGCGCACAGGCCGTGGCCCTGCGCGACGCGGTCAGCGCGTTCCGGCAGGCGGCCTGACCTCGAGCGCAGCCTGCCCGCGCACGAACAGCGTGACCAGCGGCTCGGGGCCGACCTGGCGGCTCCAGTGGCCGTGCACCGCCGCATCGAAGTGCGCCCCTGCCGGCAGCAGGTCGGCGGAGTAGAAGTGCTGCCCCGGCTCGAAGACGCGCGACGTGCCGTCCTGCAGTCCGATCTCCATGCGCCCGCCCAGGACGAACACCCACTGCGGCTGCTCGGTGCAGTGGAACGCGCTGCGAAACCCGACCGGGCTCATGCGCAGCTGGTAGCCGGCGCTGGGCAGCAGCGGCGTGAGCCGCGCCTGCGGCTTGCCTTCGTCGAGGGCGACAGGCTCCTCGCGAAAACGTGCGCGACCATCGTCGCCGGTGTAAAGCACGACCTTGGTGAACTGCATGTGCGGACTCCCGGGAAAAGCGACGCTCCCGCAGCGACGGTGGCGCAAGTCCGACCCGGCCCCTAGGAGCGTGGGCGGCAGATTTCTGCGACGCCCATGATGTTGACCATCGGCCGCGGCACTGCGGTGATGGGGCCAGCGTTCGCCGCGTAGCGCGCCGGCTGCGGGCTATGCGGGCGTCGAT
>JAFECX010000128.1 GCA_018241895.1 Pseudomonadota bacterium | reverse complement strand
GCCAGCGCCACAGCCGCCGCGCCACAGCCGCCGCGCTACAGCCGCCGCGCTACAGCCGCCGCGCTACAGCCGCGCGGCGCGGCGCAGCGCATCGAGGCCGCGCCCGAGGGCCGCGTCGTCGTCGCAGGCGACGCGCTGGCGCGTGGACATCGAGCGCAGCCAGGTGAGCTGGCGCTTGGCGAGTTGTCGCGTCGCCGCGATGCCGCTCGCGCGCAATCCGCCCGTGTCCTGCGCCTCGAGCGCCTGCCACGCCTGGCGGTAGCCCACGCAGCGCATCGACGGCAGCCCGCTGTGCAGGTCAGCGCGGGCGCGCAGCGCGCGCACCTCGTCGAGCAGCCCGGCGGCGAGCATGGCGTCGAAGCGTCGTGCGATGCGCTCGTGCAGCCAGGCGCGCGAGGCCGGCTCCAGCGCCACCAATGGCCAGCGCTCGCCGTCCTCGCGCCGCGGGCCGCCGTGCCACGCCGAGAGCGCACGCCCGCTGCTGCGCCACACCTCGAGCGCGCGCTGGATGCGCTGCGCGTCGTGCGGTGCCAGCCGTGCCGCGCTGGCCGGGTCGACGCGCGCGAGTTCGGCATGCAGCGCCGGCCAGCCGCGCTCGGCGGCCTCGGCGTCGAGCGCCGCGCGCACCTGCGGGTCGCACTCGGGCAGCCGGTCGAGCCCCTCGCGCAGCGCCTTGAAGTACAGCATCGTGCCGCCCGTGAGCAGCGCGAGCGCGCCGCGGGCGTGGATCTCGCGCACGAGGCGTGCCGCGTCGGCGGCGAACCGCGCCGCCGAGTAAGCCTCGGTCGGCTCCAGGATGTCGATCAGGTGGTGCGGGCAGGCCGCGCGCTCGGCGGCACCGGGCTTGGCGGTGCCGATGTCCATGCCGCGGTACACCTGCGCCGAGTCGACGCTGACGATCTCGACCCGGCCCGCTCCCAGCCGCTCGGCCAGCGCCAGCGCCAGCACACTCTTGCCGCTGGCGGTGGGGCCGGCCAGACAGACGGCCTGCATGACGCTCGGCGTGCCGTCCATGCTCGTGCTGCTCGTCCCGGCGCGCGTCGTGTGGTTCGCCCTGCGGCGCGTCGTGTCGCCGCCTTATCGCTCGGGCGGCAGGCGCTGCACGAGCGTCCAGGCGATCGCGCTCGTGATCAGCGCACAGACACCGACGCCGAGCGCGAACGGCCAGGTCGTGCCGTCCAGTGCGCGCCCCAGCCACAGCCCGGCCCAGAACGCGGCGCCCGCGAGCGCAAAGCCGGCCAGTGCCGACGCGGCGCCGGCGGCGCGCGGAAACGGGCTCACGGCGCCGGTCTGGCCGCAGGGCTGGTGCAGCCCGTGCGCGAACATGTAGAGCCACTGCGGCAGCAGCACCGCCCACACCGCGCGCACGTCGAAGGCCGCCAGCGCGACGATCGAGGCGCCGCCGGCGAGCGTGAACCAGGCGGCGCGCCGCACGGTCGGCCGCATGCCGTGCCGCGCGACCCAGCGCCGGCACAGGAAGGTGCCCGCCATGTAGGCGGCCGAGCCGCTGCCCATTGCCACGCCATAGGCCGCCGGCGACATGCCGAGCGTGCCGATGTAGACGTACGACGAGCCGGCCAGGAACACGAACAGGCCCGCGTAGCTGGCCGAGATCAGCGCCGTCCAGGCGCAGAAGACGCGGTCGCGGCCGATGACACGCCACTGCGCGAGCAGCGCCGCGGGGGCGGTTGCGCGCGGGTTGAGCGCAGGCGCGGTCTCGGGCAACTCGCGCGCCACCCAGGCCAGGGCCACGATGCCGGCGGCGCTGACCAGCGCCAGCGTGCTGCGCCAGCCGCCGAACGTCATCGCCACGCCGCCCAGCGTGGGGCTGAGCAGCGCGATCACCGCCAGGCCCGACAGGCCGAGCGACATCACCTGCGCGCCTTCGAACGGATCGTACAGATCGCGCACGATGGCGCGGGCGCAGACCACGGCGGCGGCCAGCGTCGCCCCTTGCAGCACGCGCCAGGCGACCAGCACTTCGATGTGGCCGGCCAGCGTGGCGCCGACGCTCGCCACGACGTAGACGCCGAGGCCGGCCAGGAGGACGCGGCGGCGCCCGACACGGTCGGCCACCGGACCCCAGACCAGTTGCGCGACGCCGAAGGCGAGGATGAGCGCCGACATCGTGAGCTGCGCCTGCTCGACCGTGGCGCCCAGCGCCTGCGTGAGCGCGGGCAGCGCGGGCAGGAAGACATCGGTGGTGATCGGCTGCAGCCCGAGCAGCAGCGCCAGTGCCAGCGCGGCATGCCCGCGTGTGAGTGTCGGGCCGCGTGCCGGGCGCCCGTCCGCCATGGCATCGGTCAGCGGGCCGCTCATGCGAAGCGCTCGTGCGTGCCGAGCACGCGCCACTGCCCGAGCGGCAGCCGGCCCAGCACCACGCTGCCGATGCGCACGCGCTTCAGGCCGCTCACCTCCAGGCCGACCAGCTCGCACATGCGGCGGATCTGGCGCTTGCGGCCCTCGCGCAGCACGAAACGCAGCTGGTCCTCGTTGGCCCAGCTCACGCGCGCCGGGCGCAGCGCGACGCCGTCGAGCACCAGCCCGTAGCGCAGCCGCTCGAGTTGCGGCGCCGGCAGCCCGCCGGCGTGCAGGCAGCGCACGCGCACGAGGTATTCCTTCTCGACCTGCGAATCGTCGCCGATCAACTGCCTGGCGATGCGCCCGTCCTGCGTCAGCACGAGCAGCCCGGTGGAGTCGATGTCCAGCCGTCCGGCCGGCGCCAGTCCGCGCAGGCCGCCCGCTGCGAAATGCAGCGGCGCGCGGCTGCGGTCCTCGTGCCAGCGGTTCTCGGCGCGCACGAGCACGGCGGCACTCTGGTGGCCGTCTTCGGGCTGGCCGCTCACGTAGCCCACCGGCTTGTGCAGCAGCACCGTCAGGCGCCGTGCCTGTTCGGCGCGCGCGTGCGGGTCGATGTCGATGCGCGCGTCGGGGCGTGCACGCTGCCCGAGCACTGCGGCCCGGCCGTCGACACGCACCCAGCCGGCCTCGATCCATTCGTCGGCCTCGCGCCGCGAGGCCAGGCCGCGCTCGGTCATCAGCTTGGAGACGCGCACGCCCTCGCCAGGCGGCAGCGGTTGCGCTGTCGCGCTCGTGCCGGGCGGGGCCGGGAGCCGGGTGGGCGCCGCCGCGCGAGGCTGCGCGCCGGGCGCAGAACCGGGCCGTGGGCGCCGCGGCGCGTCGGGCCGCGGCGGCACGGCCCGCGCCGGGGCAGGTTTGCGCGGACCG
>JAFECX010000127.1 GCA_018241895.1 Pseudomonadota bacterium | reverse complement strand
CGGCGCGCCGCCGGGCCGGTTCGCTCGCCGCATGGCGCGCGCGCGGCGCCTACGCCGGCACCCACAGCGCCGGCAGGCCCGCCAGCGTGCGGAACACGCGCGACAGCGCACCGCCGCGCACGAGCCGGGTGGCGGCCTCGATGTCGGGCGCGAGGTAGCGGTCGTGCGCCAGCGCCGGACTGGCCGCGCGCAGCAGCGCGTGCGCCTCCTCGAGCGGCGCACTGCTGGCCAGCGGACGCAGGAAATCGATGCCCGCCGCCGCGGCCAGCCATTCGATGCCGAGGATGTGCGCCACGTTGTCGATCATCGGCTGCAGCCGGCGTGCGGCGAAGGCGGCCATGCTGACGTGATCTTCCTGGTTGGCGCTGGTGGGCAGGCTGTCGACGCTGGCCGGGTGCGCGAGCGACTTGTTCTCGCTGGCCAGCGCCGCCGCCGTGACGTGCGCGATCATGAGGCCGCTGTGCAGCCCCGCGTCGGGCGTGAGGAAAGGCGGCAGGCGCGAGACGTTGCTGTCGATCAGCATCGCGATGCGGCGCTCGGCGATGGCGCCGACCTCGGCGATGGCGGTGGCCATCGCGTCGCAGGCCAGCGCCACCGGTTCGGCGTGGAAGTTGCCGCCCGAGACGATCGCACCATCGCCGTTCGCGGCGGCGAAGACGAGCGGGTTGTCGGTGACGGCATTGGCCTCGCGCAGCAGCACCAGCGCGGCGTGGCGCAGTTGGTCGAGGCAGGCGCCCACCACCTGGGGCTGGCAGCGCAGGCAGTACGGGTCCTGGACACGATCGTCGCCGACGACGTGGCTGGCGCGGATGCGGCTGCCGGCCAGCAGCGCGCGGTAGTACTGCGCGACGTCGATCTGCCCCGGCTGGCCGCGCAGCAGGTGGATGCGCGGATCGAACGGCGCGTCGCTGCCCCGTGCCGCGTCCACCGTGAGCGCGCCGACCACGAGCGCGCCTTCGAGCACGTGCTCGAACCCGAAGAAGGCGTGCAGCGCCAGCGCGGTGCTGGTCTGCGTGCCGTTGACGAGCGCCAACCCCTCCTTGGCCGCCAGTTCGAGCGGCGCGATGCCGGCCGCGCGCAGCACGGCGGCGGCCGGCCGGCGCTCGCCTTCGACCAGGAACTCGCCCTCGCCCATCAGCGCCAGCGTCATGTGCGCCAGCGGTGCCAGGTCGCCCGAGGCACCGACCGAGCCCTGGCTCGGCACCCAGGGCACAAGGCCGACGTTGTGCACGGCGACGAGCGTGTCCACGACGTGCTGCCGCACGCCCGAGTGGCCGCGCGCCAGGCTGGCGGCCTTGAGCGCGAGCATCAGCCGCACGACGGCCGCGTCGAGCGGCGCGCCGACGCCGACGCTGTGCGAGCGGATCAGGTTGCGCTGCAGCGCCTCGAGGTCGTCGGCGCCGATGCGCGTCGAGGCGAGCTTGCCGAAGCCCGTGTTGACGCCGTACACCGGCGCGCTGCCGGCGGCGGCGCGCTGCACGAGCGCGGCGCTGGAGTCGATCGACGCGCGCGCGGCGGCGTCGAGTTCGAGCGCGACGCCGCCGCCGTGGATGGCGTGCAACTGCTCGAGCGTGAAGCGGCCCGGGGCGAGCCGCATCAGCGCCCCAGCATCGGCAGCTCGAGCCCGTGCTCGCGCGCGCACTGCTGCGCGCTCTCGTAGCCGGCGTCGGCGTGGCGCATGACGCCGCTGGCGGGGTCGTTCCAGAGCACGCGCTCGATGCGCCGGGCGGCGGCGTCGGTGCCGTCGCAGACGATGACCACGCCCGCATGCTGCGAGTAGCCCATGCCGACGCCGCCGCCGTGGTGCAGGCTGACCCAGGTGGCGCCGCCGGCGGTGTTGAGCAGCGCGTTGAGCAGCGGCCAGTCGCTGACCGCGTCGCTGCCGTCCTTCATGGCCTCGGTCTCGCGGTTGGGGCTGGCGACGCTGCCCGAATCGAGGTGGTCGCGGCCGATCACGATCGGCGCCTTCAGCTCGCCGCTCTTCACCATCGCGTTGAACGCCAGGCCCGCGCGGTGGCGCTCGCCCAGCCCGATCCAGCAGATGCGCGCCGGCAGCCCCTGGAACGCGATGCGCTCGCCGGCCATGTCGAGCCAGCGGTGCAGGTGGGCGTCCTCGGGGAACAATTCCTTGAGCTTGGCGTCGGTCTTGCGGATGTCCTCGGGGTCGCCCGACAGCGCCACCCAGCGAAACGGCCCCTTGCCGCGACAGAACAGCGGCCGGATGTAGGCGGGCACGAAGCCGGGGAAGTCGAAGGCGCGCTGAACGCCCGCGTCGAACGCCACCTGGCGGATGTTGTTGCCGTAGTCGACGGTGGGAACACCCATCGCCTGGAAGTCGAGCATCGCCTGCACGTGCACGGCGCAGCTGCGCGCGGCGGCGGCGGCGAGCGTCGCGTGCTGCGACGCGTCGGCCTGCGCGGCCTTCCAGCTCGCCACCGACCAGCCGGCAGGCAGGTAGCCGTTGACGAGGTCGTGCGCGCTGGTCTGGTCGGTGACGAGGTCGGGCCGCAGGCCGCCGGCTGCCTTGGACGACTTCGCGCGCTTGACGAGCTCGGGCAGGATCTCGGCCGCGTTGCCGAGCAGCCCCACCGAGACCGCCCTGCCTTCGGCGGTGTACTTCGCGATGCGCGCCAGCGCGTCGTCGAGGTCGCGCGCCTGCTCGTCGAGGTAGCGGCTGCGCAGGCGAAAGTCGATGCGCGACTGCTGGCACTCGATATTGAGCGAGCAGGCGCCGGCGAAGGTGGCCGCCAGCGGCTGCGCGCCGCCCATGCCGCCCAGGCCGGCGGTGAGGATCCAGCGCCCGGCCAGGCTGCCGCCGTAATGCTGCCGGCCGGCCTCGACGAAGGTCTCGTAGGTGCCTTGCACGATGCCCTGGCTGCCGATGTAGATCCAGCTGCCGGCCGTCATCTGGCCGAACATCATCAGGCCCTTGCGGTCGAGCTCGTGGAAGTGCTCCCAGGTCGCCCACTTGGGCACCAGGTTGGAGTTGGCGATGAGCACGCGCGGCGCGTCGACGTGGGTGCGGAACACGCCCACCGGCTTGCCGCTCTGCACGAGCAGGCTCTGGTCGGGCTGCAGCTTTCTCAGCGCCTCGAGGATGGCCTCGAAGCAGTCCCAGTCGCGCGCCGCCTTGCCGATGCCGCCGTAGACCACCAGCGCGTCGGGGTTCTCGGCCACCTCGGGGTCGAGGTTGTTCTGGATCATGCGGTAGGCGGCCTCGATCAGCCAGTTGGCGCAGGCGATGGCGCTGCCGCGCGGGGCGCGCACGGGGCGCGGGCGCGCGTGGCCGGCGCCGGGCCCCT
>JAFECX010000126.1 GCA_018241895.1 Pseudomonadota bacterium | reverse complement strand
CGTGGTCTTCGACGGCCAGCTGGTCGACGTGCGCAACGCGGCGCAGCTCACCGCGCTGCGCCGGCGGCTGGGCATGCTGTTCCAGTTCGGCGCCCTCTTCACCGACCTCACGGTGTTCGAGAACGTGGCCTTTCCGCTGCGCGAGCACACCGACCTGCCCGAAGCGCTGGTGCGCGACATCGTGCTGATGAAGTTGAACGCCGTCGGCCTGCGCGGCGCCGCGCCGCTGCGCATCTCCGAGGTCTCGGGCGGCATGGCGCGGCGCGTCGCGCTGGCGCGCGCGATCGCGCTCGACCCCGAGCTCATCATGTACGACGAACCCTTCGCCGGGCTCGACCTGGTCAGCATGGGCGTGGCCGCCAAGCTGATCCGCACGCTCAACGACGTCACCGGCTCGACCTCGCTGCTGGTGAGCCACGACGTGCCGCAGTGCATGGCGATCGCCGACTACGTGGTGCTGATGGCGCCCGGCGGGCGCATCGTCGCGCAGGGCACGCCGGCCGAGATGATGGCCAGCGCCGACCCCGAGACGCGGCAGTTCACGCGCGGCGAGCCCGACGGGCCGATGAAGTTCCACTACCCGGCGCGCGACATCGCGGTCGACTTCGGCGTGGCCGCGGCATGAACCCGCTCGCGCGCCTGGGTGCGCTCACGCTCGAGCAGCTGCGCGGCTGGGGCCATGCGGCAACTTTCTTCGTCGAGCTGCTGCAGGCCGTCCCGCAGTCGCTGCGCCGGCCGCGCCTGGCCGTCGAGCAGGTGCACGCGATCGGCAACCGCTCGCTCGTCATCATCCTCGCCTCGGGCCTGGCGGTGGGCTTCGTGCTCGCGCTGCAGATGTACTACGCGCTGGTGCGCTACGGCGCCGCCGAGAGCCTGGGGCTGGTCGTCAACCTGTCGCTGGTGCGCGAGCTGAGCCCGGTGGTGACGGCGCTGCTGTTCGCCGGCCGCGCGGGCACCTCGCTCACGGCCGAGATCGGGCTCATGAAGGCCGGCGAGCAGATCGCGGCGCTCGAGCTGATGGCGGTCGACCCGCGCCAGCGCGTGCTCGCGCCGCGCCTGCTGGCCGGCATCGTCTCGCTGCCCATCCTCACGGTGCTGTTCTCGGCCATCGGCATCCTCGGCGCCTGGGTGGTGGCGGTGCTGCTGATCGGCGTCGACTCGGGCAACTTCTGGTCGATCCAGCAAAGCGGCGTCGACATCTGGCGCGATGTCGGCAACGGCATCGTCAAGTCGTTCGTCTTCGGCGTCGTCTGCACCGTGGTTGCGCTGTACCAGGGCTACGAGACCGAGGCCACGCCCGAAGGGGTGGCCTACGCGACGACGCGCACCGTGGTGATCTCGTCGCTGTGGATCCTCGGCATGGACTTCATCCTCACGGCGCTGATGTTCTCCACGCCGTGACCCCCGGCGCGCTCGCCGCCGGAGCACGGACGCAACAAGGAACGAGGCAATGAACAAGAGAGGCATCGAGACGCTGGTCGGACTGTTCGTGCTGCTGGGCGTGCTCGCTCTCGTGTTCCTGGCGCTGAAGGCGGCCAACCTGGGCAGCGTCGGCGGCGGCGACACCTACGCGCTGATGGCGCGCTTCGAGAACATCGGCGGGCTCAAGCCGCGCGCGCCGGTGCGCACGGCGGGCGTCGTCGTCGGGCGCATCCGCTCGATCACGCTCGACCCCAAGACCTACCAGGGCGTGGTCACGATGGACATCGATCGGCGCTACCACTTCCCGAAGGACACCGCAGCGAAAGTGCTCACCGCAGGCCTGCTCGGCGACCAGTACATCGGCCTCGAGCCCGGAGGCGACGACAAGGATCTGCAGCCGGGCGACACGATCGCGCAGACGCAGTCGGCCGTGGTGCTCGAGAACCTCATCGGCCAGTTCCTCACCGGCAAGGCCGCCGAGGCGGGCACGGCCAGCGCGCCGGAGCCCGGCCGGTGAAGCGGCCGCGCGCGCGCGCCCTCGTGCCGGCCTGTGCGGTGGCGCTCGTG
>JAFECX010000125.1 GCA_018241895.1 Pseudomonadota bacterium | reverse complement strand
GCGCCGCGGCGTGGCGGCCGCTGCCGGCTCGCGCAGCCGCACCGGGCCGCCCGCATCGGCGTCGGCGGCCTGGGTCGGCGGCAGGGGCAGGCCGGTGCCCGGCATCGTCTGCGCCAGGGCCGGCGCGCCCGTGCCGAGCAGCAGCCCTGCGAGCGCGATGACGAGCGGCGCGATGAGGTGACGGGAAAGTGGTGGCATCGGGATGGACGTCGATCGGGCCGCACGCGCAGGCAAGGCGCCTCGGTGTGGCCACGCAGCCGGCGCCTCCCGGTGTGGCCCGGGCGCCGGCGGACAAGCGCGCGATTCTATCGGCTGCGAATTGACCGATCCGGCGCGGGCCAGACCGCCGTCAGAGCAGCCGCGCGGGTGGCCGGCCGCGCTCGACAGGGCAAGCGCCTGCCGCTCGAAGGAGACGACGGTCTCGCCGCCCAGCCACTTGCGGCCGCGTCACCGATTTCCCTCGATGCGGGCCACCTTCTGTCCAAGTGACCTGAGCCTTGGCGGCGACGGTCGGCGTCGTCGTCGTGGTTCACCGTCCCGCGCTTCGTGGCCGTGATCCTGGCCGATGGTGAGGCAATTCCGCCTTGCCAAGAGACGAACCCGAGTCGTGAGTCGTGGCAACAGCCGGCCTTGGATCGACGAATATCCCGCGCGATGTAGTAACATGCCTACATCGCCGTCGAGAGCAGAGGCCGGCATGCCGATCACCACCCTCACCAGCCGCGAGTTCAATCAAGACACGGCACGCGCCAAGAAGGCGGCTGCGCATGGGCCTGTCATCGTCACCGATCGGGGCACGCCGTCGCACGTGCTGCTGAGCTACGAGCGCTACCTGGCGCTCAGCGGCGGCAGCGCCGACATCGTCACCTTGCTTGGCATGCCCGAGGCGGCCGAGATCGACTTCGAGCCGCCCAGGTCGGCACTTGCAGGCAAAGCGGCGCGGTGGGCCTGAGAGAACCTGTGAACGAACCACTCACGCCCGCTCGACGCGCCCTGACGCCCCCGCTCGGCGTTTCAAATGCTCGCCCTATCGCGCGATATGGCTGCGCTTTGCGCGTTGTTCGGGGCCGCCCTGTCGCGCCGCTCGGGCGCGACCGGTTCATCCACAGGTTCTGAGTGTTCCTGCTCGACACCAACGTCGTCTCGGAGTTGCGCAAGGCGCCTGCCGGCAGGGCAGATGCCGGCGTCGTTTCCTGGGCACGATCGGTCGCAGCCTCGAGCCTGTATCTGTCGGTGTTGTCGGTGTACGAGTTGGAACTGGGTGTTCTGGCCAAGGAACGTCAGGATCTGCGCCAGGGGACGATCCTGCGCAAGTGGCTTAACCATCATGTGCTGGCCAGCTTTGCGGGCCGCATCCTCGCGCTGGACGTCGACGTTGCCCTGCGCAGCGCCGTGCTGAACGTTCCAGACCGCGTTTCGGAGCGCGACGGCTTCATCGCGGCCACGGCCCTGGTGCACCGCATGACCGTCGTCACACGCAACACCGCCGATTTCCGGCGCACCGGCGTGATGCTCCTCGACCCCTGGAGTGCAAGGCCGGGTTGAGCCTATTGGCGTCTCAGAGGAAGTGCTCGCGCGCGCGGCCTAGAATCCCCGGATGATCGCACTGCTGGTCGCATTTGCCGTTTCGCTCGGCGCCACGCTGCTCGTCGTGCGCTCGGCCAAGCTGCATGGTCGAGTGCTCGACCACGACGTCTCGGGCCCGCAGAAGTTCCACGTTCACCCCGTGCCGCGCATCGGCGGGGTTGCCATCTTCGCCGGGCTGCTCGCGGCCCAGGTCGCGTTGCTCGTCGTGCAGCGCGACGCCGGCGCCAGCGGGCTGCTGCTGCTCGCCTGCGGCGGCGTGGCCTTCGTGGCCGGCCTGGCCGAAGACCTGACCAAGCGCGTCAGCCCCGGCAGGCGGCTGCTGGCCACCGCGGTGTCGGCGGCGCTGGCGGCGTGGGTGCTGGGCAGCCTCATCACGCGCACCGACATTCCGGGCCTGGACTGGGTCGTGTCGTTCGGCGCCGGCGCGCTGCTGCTGACGGTGTTCGCCGTCGCCGGCATCGCCAACTCGGTGAACATCATCGACGGCTTCAATGGCCTGGCGTCGATGTGCGTGGTGATCATGCTGGCCGCGCTGGCCTACGTGGGGTTCCAGGTGGGCGACGAGGTGGTGGGTGCCCTCGCGCTCGCGGGCATCGGCGCGGTGCTGGGCTTCTTCGTCTGGAACTTCCCGCGGGGCGCCATCTTCCTGGGCGACGGCGGGGCGTACTTCCTCGGCTTCTACGTCGCCGAGGTGGCGCTGCTGCTGCTCGCGCGCAACGCGCGCGTCTCGCCGCTGTTCCCGCTGCTGGTGGTGTTCTATCCGGTGTTCGAGACGCTGTTCTCGATCTACCGGCGCCGCTTCCTGCGCGCCGTGCCGCCGAGCATGCCCGACGGCATCCACCTGCATTCGCTCATCTACCGGCGCGTCGTGCGCTGGGCCGAGGGCGACGCGAGCGCGCAAGCGCTGGCCCGGCGCAACTCGATGACGTCGCCGTTCCTGTGGACGCTGTGCATGCTCTCGGTGATCCCGGCGCTGCTGTTCTGGCACGACTCGGCGCTGCTGGCCGTGGCGCTGGCCGTCTTCGCGCTGACCTACGTCTATCTCTACTGGCGCATCGTGCGCTTCAGGTCGCCGCGCTGGATGCGCGCGCTGGCCACGCGGCCGCGGCCCCTGGAGCCCAGGCACTGATCGCGTCGCGGGGTGCGGCGCGATAATCGACCCCACATGACCGATACAGACACCGTCGACGCGGCCGCTGCCGCGCCGCTCTTCGATACCCTCCCGCTCGACCCCAAGCTGCTGCGCGCCGTGGCCGAATCGGGCTACACGGCGATGACGCCGATCCAGGCCAAGGCCATACCCGTCGTGCTCGCCGGCCGCGACGTGATGGGTGCGGCACAGACCGGCACCGGCAAGACCGCGGCCTTCACGCTGCCGCTGCTGCAGCGCATGCTGCGGCACGAGAACGCCAGCATGTCGCCGGCGCGCCACCCGGTGCGCGCGCTGGTGCTGGCGCCCACGCGCGAACTCGCCGACCAGGTGGCGGCCAACGTCGCCAAGTACGCGCAGCACACGCAGCTGCGCTCGACGGTGGTCTTCGGCGGCATCGACATGAAGCCGCAGACCGAGGAGCTGCGCAAGGGCGTCGAGGTGCTGATCGCCACGCCGGGGCGGCTGCTCGACCACATCGAGGCCAAGAACGCGGTGCTCAACCAGGTCGAGTACGTGGTGCTCGACGAGGCTGACCGCATGCTCGACATCGGCTTCCTGCCCGACCTGCAGCGCATCCTGTCGTACCTGCCCGGGCAGCGCCAGACGCTGCTGTTCTCGGCCACCTTCTCGCCCGAGATCAAGCGCCTGGCGGCGAGCTACCTGCAGGAGCCGCTCACCGTCGAGGTGGCGCGGCCCAACGCCACCGCGAGCACGGTCGAGCAGCGCTTTTACAGCGTCACCGACGACGACAAGCGGCGCGCCGTGCGCCGGCTGCTCGCGCAGCGCGAGCTCACGCAGGCCCTCGTGTTCGTCAACAGCAAGCTCGGTGCCGCACGCCTGGCGCGCGCCTTCGAGCGCGACGGCCTGAACACGCAGGCGCTGCACGGCGACAAGAGCCAGGACGAACGGCTCAAGGCGCTGGCCGCGTTCAAGGCCGGCGAGGTCGACCTGCTGGTGGCCACCGACGTCGCGGCGCGCGGCCTGGACATCACCGACCTGCCGGCGGTGTTCAACTTCGACGTGCCGTTCCACGCCGAGGACTACGTGCACCGCATCGGCCGCACCGGCCGCGCCGGCGCCTCGGGGCTGGCGGTGACGCTGGTCACGCGCAACGACGCGCGCATGATCGCGGACATCGAGAAGCTCATCAAGAAGAAGATCGAGATCGAGCCGCTCGAGCTCGACGACGAGCGTCCGCGGCGGGTGCGCCGGCGCGACGACGACGCGCTCGGCGCGCGAGACGAGGGCGGCGGACGCGACGAACGGCGCGAGACGCACGCAGCGCGTGACGCACGCGAGCGGCGGCGCGGTGAGCACGCTGCGGTGCGTGCGCCAGGCACCGCGCGGGCAATGCCGGCCGATCCGTTCTTCGATCGTCCCTACGAGCCGAGCGGCAGCGGCGACGCCGCGTGGGAGAAGGGCGCCGCGGTGGCGGCGGCGCCCGTCAAGCCGGCGGCCACCGGCCTGCGGCCCAAGCGCAGGGTCGCGTCGCTGCTCGGCGGCGGGCACTGAGAACCAGGGAACGAACCACTCACGCCCGCTCGACGCGCCCTGACGCCCCCGCCCGGCGTTGCAAATGCTCGCCCTATCGCGCGATAGGGCGGCGCTTTGCGCCTTGATCAGGCGCCGTCCTGTCGCGCCGCTCGGGCGCGACCGGTTCATCAACAGGTTCTGAGCGGTTCCGGTCCGGTCACAGGTTGCTCAGGCAAGCCACGCAAAGACCGCCGGCACGCGATCGGGCAGCACCGGCGGCTGCCGCCGCCAGGCCGCGACCGCCTGCATGCGCGACCACGCGCCGGGCAGCGTGAGCCCGCACGAGATGGCCAGCCGCGTGCCCGGTGCGAGCGTGGCCAGCATCGCGGCCAGCACGGCGGCGTTGCGATAGGGCGTTTCGATGCAGATCTGTGTCTGGCCGAGCTGGCGCGAGCGCGCTTCCAGCTCCCGCAATCGCGTCGCGCGCGCACCGGGCTCCTGCGGCAGGTAGCCGACGAAGGCGAAGTGCTGGCCGTCGAGCCCGCTGGCGGCCAGCGCCATCGACAGCGAGCTCGCGCCGGGCAGCGGCTGCACCGGCACGCCGGCCGCATGCGCAGCAGCCACCAGTGCCGCGCCCGGGTCGGCCACCGCGGGCAGGCCGGCTTCGGACAGCAGGCCCAGGTCGTGACCCGCCAGCGCGGGCGCCAGCAGCGCAGGCCAGGGTGAGGGCGACCCCGCCGCCGCCCGCTGCACCGAGCGCCGGCCCGCTGCGCTGGCCTCGACGGCCGCACCCCGTGCGTTGCGCGGCTCTTGTGCAGAGGGTTCTGTGGGCGCGCCCTTGGCCGGCCGGGGCAACTCGACGATCTCGAGCGCCTGCAGGGGCCGGGCCAGCGGCACCACGGCGTGCACGCGCTTGAGGAAGGCGCGCGCGCTGCGCGCATCCTCGACCACCCAGTGTCCGAGCGCTGCCGCACGGCGCATCACACCCAGCGGCAGCACGTCCTCGATCGGCACCGCCTCGGCGCCCAGGTCCAGCGCATTGGGCACCAGCCAGAGCGTGCCGCTCACTGCCATCGTCTCGGTGCGGCAGGCCGCGTGCGTGCGGCCGGCGGTCGGCCTGGCGCCGTCATGCCCACGGCCGGCGGTCGGCCCGGCGCCGTCATGCGCGCCACACGTCGACGGGCACAGGCCGTGGAACAGCGTGCCGTTGCCCTCGATCGGCCCGGCGCCGTCATGCGCGCAACACGTCGACGCCCGCAGCGCGCAGCATGCGGGCGGTGCGGATCAACGGCAGCCCGACGAGCGCGGTCGGATCGTCGGAATGGATGGCCTCGAGCAGCGCGATGCCCAGCGACTCGCTGCGGGCCGCACCCGCGCAGTCGTAGGGTTCGTCGAGGCGCAGGTAGCGCTCGATCTCGTCGTCCGCGAGCACGCGGAACTGCACCCGCACCGCGGCCGTGTCGCACTGCTCGAAGCCGCACGAGCGGCACACCACCGCGAGCGCCGTGTGGAAGACGGCGCTGTGGCCGGACAGGCGCCGAAGCTGCGCCAGCGCGCGCTCGTGCGTGCCTGGCTTGCCGAGCGCGCTGCCGTCGAGATCGCAGATCTGGTCCGAACCGATCACCACCGCCTCGGGGTGCAGCGTGGCGACCGCACGCGCCTTGGCCAGCGCGAGCCGCCCGGCCTGCGCTGCAGGCGTCTCGTCTGCGAGCGCGGTCTCGTCGACCTCGGGCGCCACGACGTCGAAGGCGAGGCGCAGGCGCGCGAGCAGCTCGCGCCGGTAGCGCGACGTGGACGCCAGCACGACGCGGGGCGCCGGTGGGCGCAAGGGTGGGGCACTCATGCGGCGATTGTTCCATCCGGGCCGCGCCGTACACTGCACCCGCATGGACACGCCGCGTCGCAAGCCTCGCGAGATCGACCCGCGCGCCGTGGACGTCGCCGCGTTCGCGCGCTCGGGCGCCCGGCTCGAGGGGCAATGGCCGCTCGCTGCGCTCGGGCGGCTGCGCACGCTCGTGCTCGACGACGCCGATGCCGATGCCGAGGGCGACGCGGCACGGGTGACCTGGTCGGCAAGCGGCTCGACGCGGGCCGTGCGCGGCGGCGAGCCCGAGCTGTGGCTCGAGCTCGAGGCCGCGGTGCCGGTGCGGCTGCAGTGCCAGCGCTGCCTGCAGCCGATGGGGCAGGTGCTCGCCGTCGATCGCCGGCTGCGCTTCGTGCGCGGCGAGGACGAGGCGGCACGGCTCGACGAGGAGCTGGAGGACGACGTGCTCGCGCTGCTGCCGCGGCACGATCTGCGCGATCTGGTCGAAGACGAGCTGATCCTGGCGCTGCCGCTCGTGCCCCTGCACGCAAGCTGCCCCGAGCCGCTGCCGGGCGCCCGCAGCGAGGCCGCTGCGGCCGACGGCGAGCCGGCGGACGCCGACCGCGAGGCCGAGGCTGCGGCCGAGCATCCCTTCGCCACGCTGGCAGCGCTGCGGCGGGGGTCCTCATGACCGCCGGTTCCGGTGCCGGCGCTCTTGCCGTTGCCGCTGCCGGTGCCGGCGTCGGCGTCGGCGTCGGCGTCGGCGTCGGTGCCTGCGCGCGCGGCGGGCCGCTGCCGCCGGCGGGGATGCCGACACATCGCGCCTGCTATACTTGCCGGCTTTGCGATGCGCGCCTGCCGTGCCGCGGCCCGGAACCGGCAGGTCCGGGCGGCCTCGCCTGCCGCCGCAGCTGCGCGGGAGCGCCCTGGCGACCCAGCGGGCACTGCCGCACCCTGCCACCCGGAGATTCCCATGGCCGTTCAGCAGAACAAGAAGTCGCCGTCCAAGCGCGGCATGCACCGCTCGCACAACGCGCTGCCCGCACCCGGCACAGCCATCGAGCCGACCACGGGCGAGGTGCATCTGCGCCATCACATCAGCCCGGGCGGCTTCTACCGCGGGCGCAAGGTCCTGAAGACCAAGGCCGACGCTTGAGATCGCGTCGCGCGCGGGCGATCGTGCACGCGCGCGGGGCCTTTGCAGCGGCCGTCGGCAGCGACCGGCCGCATCGACCCGACGTGCGCGGCACGTCCGGCCCGTCGTGAGCGCCTACGCGGAGTTCGCACCGCTGGCGACGGTGCGCATCGCCGTCGACTGCATGGGCGGCGACCACGGGCCGGCGGTCACGCTGCCGGCCTGCCGCGCCTTCGTCGACAGGCATCCCGAGGCCGAGCTCGTGCTCGTCGGCACGGCCGCCGCACTGGCCGGCGCCGCCGCGCTGCCGCGCTGCCGCAGCGTCGTCGCCACCGAGGTCGTGACGATGGACGATCCGGTCGAGGTGGCGCTGCGCAAGAAGCGCGATTCGTCGCTGCGCGTGGCGATCGCGCAGCTCAAGGCCGAGGGCGACGCGCCGCCGGCGGCCGATGCCTGCGTCTCGGCCGGCAACACCGGTGCGCTGATGGCCGTGGCGCGCTACCTGCTCAAGACCGTCGAGGGCATCGACCGGCCGGCCATCGCGACCGTGATGCCGCACGCCAAGGACGGCTACACGACCGTGCTCGACCTGGGCGCCAACGTCGACTGCACGCCCGAGCACCTGCTGCAGTTCGCCGTCATGGGCAGCGCGCTCGTCACGGCGGTGGACGGCAAGGCCGAACCGAGCGTGGGCCTGCTCAACATCGGCGAAGAGGCGATCAAGGGCAGCGAGACGATCAAGCGCGCCGGCGAGCTCCTGCGCGCCGCGGCGGGCGCCGGTCAGCTCAACTTCCACGGCAACGTCGAGGGCAACGACATCTACAAGGGCACGGTGGACGTGGTCGTCTGCGACGGCTTCGTCGGCAACGTCCTGCTCAAGACCAGCGAGGGGCTGGCCTCGATGATCACCGAGTTCATCCGCCAGGAGTTCACGCGCAGCGCGTTCGCCAGGCTCTCGGCGCTGGTGGCGATGCCGGCGCTCAGGCGCTTCAAGCGGCGCGTCGATCCGCGCCGCTACAACGGTGCCGCGCTGCTCGGGCTGCGCGGGCTGGTGTTCAAGAGCCACGGCTCGGCCGACGCCTACGCCTTCGAGATGGCGCTGACGCGCGCGTATGATGCCGCGCGCAACCGCCTGCTCGACCGCGTGCACGCCAGCATCGACGCCACCCTGCCCGCCGGCGCTGCGCCTGCCGCCGACGCGGCGTCGGCGCGCGCCGCGTGAGGGCGATCGACCGGCCCGCCGACGTGCGCTGGCCGCGCCACCACTGACCGCCGTGACCTCACCCTACGCCCGCATCACCGGCACCGGCAGCCATCTGCCGCCGCGGCGCCTGTCCAACGAGGACATGGTGGCCATGCTCGCCGCCCGCGGCGTCGAGACCAGCGACCAGTGGATCGTCGAGCGCACCGGCATCCGCGCGCGCCACTTCGCCGACGACGGCGTCGCCAGCAGCGACCTGGCGCTGCACGCCGCGCGCCATGCGCTCGAGGCGGCCGGACGCAGCGCCGCCGATCTCGACCTCATCGTCGTTGCCACGTCGACGCCCGACATGGTGTTCCCGTCGACGGCCAGCATCCTGCAGCACAAGCTCGGTGTGCACGGCTGCCCGGCGTTCGACCTGCAGGCCGTGTGCTCGGGCTTCGTCTACGCACTGGTGGTGGCCGACGCGATGGTGCGCGCGGGCAGCGCGCGCTGCGCGCTGGTGGTCGGTGCCGAGGTGTTCTCGCGCATCCTCGACTTCTCCGACCGCACCACCTGCGTGCTGTTCGGCGACGGTGCGGGCGCAGTGGTGCTGGAGGCGAGCGACACGCCCGGCATCCTGGCCAGCGATCTGCACGCCGACGGACGCCACCTCGAGATCCTGTGCACGCCGGGCACGGTGGCCGGCGGCAAGGTGAGCGGCCAGCCGCTGCTGAAGATGGACGGGCCGGCGGTGTTCAAGCTCGCCGTCGGCGTGCTCGAGAGCTCGGCGCGCGCCGTGCTGGCCAAGGCCGGGCGCAGCGAAGCCGACCTCGACTGGCTGGTGCCGCACCAGGCCAACATCCGCATCATGCAGAGCACGGCGCGCAAGCTGAAGCTGCCGCCGGAAAAGCTCGTGTGCACCGTCGACGAGCACGGCAACACCTCGGCCGCGTCGGTGCCGCTGGCGCTCGATGTCGCGGTGCGCGGCGGGCGCATCCGGCGCGGCGACACCGTCATGCTCGAGGGCGTGGGCGGCGGCTTCACCTGGGGCGCCGTGCTGCTCGACTACTGATGTCTTCCCGAGCTTTCACCCCGTGAGTGCCGGTTGATACTGCAAGGCGTGGCGACTCAAATGCATCCATTCGCTTTCGTCTTCCCCGGCCAGGGTTCGCAGTCGGTCGGCATGCTCGACGCCTGGGGCGACCACCCGGCCGTGCGCCGCACGCTCGACGCGGCGGCCGACGTGCTTGGGCAGGACGTCGGCAAGCTGATCCGCGAGGGCCCGAAGGAAGCGCTCGAGCTCACCACGAACACGCAGCC
Organism: Pseudomonadota bacterium; assembly: GCA_018241895.1. Taxonomy (GTDB): domain Bacteria; phylum Pseudomonadota; class Gammaproteobacteria; order Burkholderiales; family Burkholderiaceae_C; genus Rubrivivax. The sequence goes on along the minus strand of JAFECX010000125.1, from coordinate 4,592 downwards.
GGTGATGCTGAGCGCCGCCATCGCCTGCCTCGAGGCCTGGCGTGCCGAGGGCGGCCCCGAGCCGGCTGCAGTGGCCGGGCATTCGCTGGGCGAGTACAGCGCGCTCGTGGCCGCCGGCGCGATGACGCTGGCCGATGCGCTGCCGCTCGTGCGCCTGCGCGCCGAGGCGATGCAGCGCGCCGTGCCGGTGGGTGCCGGCGCGATGGCCGCCATCCTCGGCCTCGACGCCGACAAGGTGGGCGTGATCTGCGCCGAAGTGGCGGCCGCGACCGGCGCCGTCGTCGCGCCGGCCAACTTCAACGATCCGTTGCAGACCGTGATCGCCGGTGCCAAGGCGGCGGTGGATGCCGCCTGCGACCGGCTCAAGGCGGCCGGCGCCAAGCGGGCGCTGCCGCTGCCGGTGTCGGCGCCTTTTCACTGTGCGCTGATGGCGCCCGCCGCCGAAGAGCTGCGCGCGCATCTGGCGGCGGTCCGGATCGGCACGCCCAGGATCCCGGTCGTCAACAACATCGACGTGGCCACGCCCGGCGCGCCCGACGCGATCCGCGACGCGCTGTACCGCCAGGCCTTCGGGCCGGTGCGCTGGGTCGAGATCGTGCGCGCGCTGCGCGCGCGCGGCCTGACGCATGTGTTCGAATGCGGGCCGGGCAAGGTGCTGGCCGGCCTCGTCAAGCGCGTCGACGGCGAGATCACGACCACGACCGTGCTCGATCCGGCGAGCCTGGCCGAAGCGAAGGGGATGCTGCAATGAGCACGCCGGCACAAGTCGCCCTCGTCACCGGCGCCTCGCGCGGCATCGGCCGGTCGATCGCGGCAACGCTGGCGGCGGCGGGCTTTCGTGTCGTCGGCAGCGCCACCACCGAAGCCGGTGCAGCCGGCATCACGGCTGCGCTTGCCCGGTGGCCGGGCTGCCGCGGCGTCGTGCTCGACGTGACCGACGCCGCCGCCTGCGATGCCGCGGTGGACGCGATCGTCAAGGACATGGGCGGTCTGCACGTGCTCGTCAACAACGCCGGCATCACGCGCGACACGCTGGCCATGCGCATGAAGGACGACGACTGGGATGCGGTGCTCGACACCAATCTCAAGGCGGTGTTTCGCCTCAGCCGCGCGGCGCTGCGGCCGATGATGAAGCAGCGCCACGGCCGCATCGTCAGCATCACGTCGGTGGTGGGCGCGAGCGGCAATGCCGGCCAGGCGAATTACGCTGCCGCCAAGGCCGGCGTGGCCGGCATGACGCGCGCGCTGGCGCGCGAGCTCGGCAGCCGCAACGTCACCGTCAACTGCGTGGCGCCGGGCTTCATCGCGACCGACATGACCGCCGAGCTGCCCGAGGCGCAGAAGGCGGCGTTGCTGGCGCAGATCCCGCTCGGGCGCCTCGGCACTGCCGACGAGGTGGCGCACGCCGTCGCCTTCCTCGCCTCGCCGCTGGCCGGCTACATCACCGGTGCCGAGCTGCACGTCAACGGCGGCATGTACATGACCTGAGATCATTGCGATCATCGTGGCCCGGGCGCAGCCGTCCGGGCGCAACCCCGCCGGTAAAATCACCGGCTTCAATTTTCTGCACCACTCCCGGAGGAGTCATGAGCGATATCGAAGCGCGAGTCAAGAAGATCATTGCCGAGCAGCTCGGCGTGCCCGAGGCCGACGTGACCAACGAGAAGGCCTTCGTCGCCGACCTCGGAGCGGACTCGCTGGACACGGTCGAGCTCGTGATGGCGCTCGAGGACGAGTTCGGCATCGAGATTCCCGACGAGGAAGCCGAGAAGATCACCACCGTGCAGCTCGCGATCGACTACGCGAGCAGCCACCAGAAGTCCTGAACGGCCGGCCAGGGGCCGTTGCGCTGCAACCAGGCGCGGGGAGGGTGCATTGAGTCGTCGCCGAGTCGTCGTCACCGGCCTGGGCATCGTCTGCCCGGTCGGCAACACCGTGGCCGAGGCCTGGGCCAACCTGCTCGCGGGCCGTTCGGGCATCGGCCCGATCACGCACTTCGATGCCGAGGCGTTCTCCTGCCGCATCGCGGGCGAGGTCAAGGGCTTCAAGGTCGAGGACTACATCCCGGCCAAGGAAGCCCGCCACATGGACACCTTCATCCACTACGGCATGGCGGCGGCCATCCAGGCGGTGCGCGATGCCGGGCTGCGCACCAACGGCGAGCTGAGCGAAGCCGAGGCCGAGCGCATCGGCTGCGTGATCGGCTCGGGCATCGGCGGCCTGCCGCTGGTCGAGCAGACGCGCCAGGAGTACGACCAGCGCGGGCCGCGGCGCATCTCGCCGTTCTTCGTGCCGGCGGCGATCATCAACATGATTTCGGGCCACGTGTCGATCCGCTTCGGCTTCACCGGCCCCAACCTGTCCATCGTCACCGCCTGCACGAGCGGCCTGCACTCCATCGGCGAGGCCGGCCGCCTGATCGAATACGGTGACGCCGACGTGATGGTCGCCGGCGGCGCCGAGGCCACCACGTCGCCGCTGGGCGTGGGCGGCTTCGCCGCGGCGCGCGCGCTGTCCACGCGCAACGACGATCCGCTGGGTGCATCGCGACCCTGGGACAAGGGCCGCGACGGCTTCGTTCTCGGCGAGGGCGCCGGCGTGGTGGTGCTCGAGGAGTACGAGCACGCGAAGAAGCGCGGCGCGAAGATCTACGCCGAACTCGTCGGCTACGGCATGGGCGCCGACGCCTTCCACATGACCGCACCCAACGTCGACGGCCCCAAGCGCGCGATGCTCGCCGCGCTGCGCAACGCGCGCATCGACGCCCGCGACGTGCAGTACGTCAATGCCCACGGCACCAGCACGCCGCTGGGCGACGTCAACGAGACGAATGCGATCAAGCTCGCGTTCGGCGAGCACGCGCGGCGCATGGTGGTGAGTTCCACCAAGTCGATGACCGGCCACCTGCTGGGCGGTGCCGGCGGCATCGAGTCGGTGTTCACGGTGCTCGCGCTGCGCGATCAGGTCGTGCCGCCGACGATCAACCTGCGTGACCCCGACCCCGAGTGCGACCTGGACTACTGTGCCAACGAGGCGCGCCCGATGCGCATCGACATCGCGGCCAAGAACAATTTCGGTTTCGGCGGCACGAACGGCACGCTGGTCCTGCGCCGCGTCTGACCGGCGATGCGCGTGCCCCCGCCGGTGAGCGTGCGCGCCACGGGCGGGCGCCGCTGGCGCGCACTGCGCGCGCTGCTGCCGGCGCTGGCGGCCGCCGCCTGCGGCACCTGGCTCGTGCAGCGGACGCACGAAATCACTGGCACCACGGCCGGCGGCATCGGACTGGCGGCAGGCGTCGTCGTGGCGGCGCTTGCATGGCGCGCCGTCGCGCGTCGACCTGTCACGCTTGCCTGGGACGGCAGGTCCTGGTCGGTCGACGGCACACCGGGGCAGGCCGATGTGATGCTCGATCTGCCCGGCTGGCTGCTCGTGCGCCTGCGCCCGGCTGCGCGCGGCCGCGCACGCTGGGTGGCGGTGACGGCGGCCGAAGCCGGCGCCGACGAGACGCTGCTGCGCGCGGCGCTGCATGGCACCCCGGTTGCCGGCGCCGCTGCCGAGCCGCCCGCCGAGGGCGCGCGCGACGCTTGAATGCCCGACGCCGACGCCCCGTTCGTCGACCGCGCCCGGCGCGGCGACACGCGCGCCTTCGAGATGCTGGTCCTCAAGTACCAGCGTCGCATCGAGCGGCTCGCCGCGCGCATGGTGCGCGACACCGACCTGGTGCCCGACATCGCGCAGGAGACCTTCATCCGGGCCTGGCGCGCGCTGCCGCAGTTCCGCGGCGAGAGTGCCTTCTACACCTGGCTGTACCGGATCGCCGTCAACACCGCCAAGAAGGCGCTGGTCGAGATCCGGCGCGACCCGGTGGTCACCGAGGCCGCCCTCGGCTCGGGGGACGACGCCGAGGAACCTTCGCGCGTCGAGAACGAACTAACGGACGGCGAGACGCCCGAGGCGGTGATGGCCAGCAAGGAGGTCGCCGCAGCCGTGAATGCAGCGATGGAGGCCTTGTCGGACGAACTGCGACAGGCGATCACGCTGCGCGAGATCGAAGGCCTGAGCTACGACGAAATCGCCGATGTCATGGATTGCCCGATCGGTACCGTGCGTTCGCGCATCTTTCGCGCCCGCGAGGCGATCGCCGCACGGCTGCGGCCGCTGCTGCAGACGCGCGAAGGCGAGCGCTGGTGAGCGCGGCGGGCCAGGGCGTCGCCGCATCGCCATCGCGTTTCCGCCGTTCTCCGCCATCCCACAGCCCCTCACCCACCGAGAAGACCGCACGATGAGCTCCGAGTCCTGCGCTTCACAACCCGAGGATCCGAACGAAATCCTGTCGGCGCTGGTCGATGGCGAAGCCGACGTCGCCGCCCAGGCCTGTGCGCGCTGGCGCGACGACGCCACCCTGCGCGAACGCTGGCACGCCTACCATCTGATCGGCGACGTGCTGCGTTCGGACGATCTGGCCCACGCGCCGCAGCGCGATGCCGTTTTTGTGGCGGCGCTGCGCCAGCGCCTGGCGCGCGAGCCCGTGCGGCCGCTTTCGCCGCTGCCCGCGCCGGCGCAGGCAGCGGAGCCGGCAGCGGCGGCGCTGG
>JAFECX010000124.1 GCA_018241895.1 Pseudomonadota bacterium | reverse complement strand
GCACGCCGCACGCCGCACGCCGCACGCCGCACGCCGCACGCCGCACGCCGCACGCCGCGATGCCGTCGCCAGCCCTCGCGGGCAATGGGGTTCATCGCAGGGCCGAGCGTGCGCAGGTGCGCCTGGGCGGGATCGCCCGCGGTCACCCCGCGCGGTCACAGCGCGGTGGCATCGGCGGGCCACACGTTGTGCGCCAGCGCCGCTTCCAGCGCATCCGGGCCAGCGCGCGGCGCGGCGCGAACCGGCCTGCCGAGGCACGCTGCGCCCTGTGCGCCCCGAGATCCGGGGCGTCGCAGATTGGGCCGTTCGGGCGCGCCATCCCGTTCCGCGTCGATGTCGGCCCAGTGCTCGCACGTATCGCTATTTTTTCGCTGTCATGTCATCTACAGTTTGCAGGACGTCGTTTGAACGATCGCGTGTCCGCAGGGCGCCACCGCCCGCGCAACCACGGGCGGCCGAAAGCGCGCGCGCCGCCACCTATGCCGTTCGGACGATGAGACACTGCACGCTGCAGCCCGACCATCGCGGCGCCCCGCCGCTCCAACCGCACGCCGCCATGAACCGTCCCCGCACCTTCAATCTCGCCGACCTGTTCGAGATCGTCGCCGGCGCCGTGCCCGAGCGCACCGCCTTTCGCTGCGGCGATGCGAGGCTGAGCTTTCGCGAGCTCGACGCCAGCGCCACCCGGCTCGCGTCGGCGCTGCGAGCGCGCGGCATCGGCCGCGGCGACAACGTCGGCATCCAGCTCTACAACTCGCTCGAGTACCTCGAGGCCTTCTTCGCCTGCTGCAAGATCGGCGCCGCGCCGGTCAACGTCAACTACCGCTACGTCGCCGACGAGCTGACGCACCTGTTCGGCATGCTCGACCTCGAGGCGCTGGTCTACGGCGAGGCGTTCGAGGCCGAGGTGGCCAAGACGGTGCCGCGCGTGCCGACGCTGCGCCTGCTCGTGCGCGTCGGCGCCGCCGCCGGCCGACCCGAGGGCGTCGAGGACTATGCCGCGGTGCTCGCCACGGGCGCGGCGACGCTGGACGATCCCGAGCGCTCGGACGACGACATCTACATGCTGTGCACCGGCGGCACGACCGGCATGCCCAAGGGCGTGATGTGGCCGCACAAGGCGATCTTCATGGCCGCGATGGGCGGCGGCGGCATGTACTTCCGCCGCGCGCCGATCGAGCGCCCCGAGGAGCTGCTGGAGTTCGTGCCGCACGGGCCCGAGCTGACCTACTTCGCGACCGCGCCGCTGATGCACGCGGCCGCGATGTGGGCGACGCTCATCGGCCTGCTCTCGGGCTACACGGTGGTCGTCAACGACCAGCCCAGCTTCGACGCCGAGCACGTGTGGGACATCGTCGTGCGCGACGGCGTCCACATCCTCTCGATCGTCGGCGACGCGATGGCGCAGCCGCTGATCCGCGCGCTCGAGCGGCAGCCGCAGCGCTGGGACCTGTCGCGCCTGATGATCTTCGGCAACGGCGGGGCGGTGTTCTCGCGCCACCTGCAGGAGCGCCTCAAGGCGCAGCTGCCGCGCATCGTCGTCACCAATGCGCTGGGCTCGTCGGAGTCGGGCGCGCTGGGCGGGGCCGACCGCGCCGACCGCGACGGTGGCTTCATGGTCTTCGAGCCGCGGGCGGACCTGGCGGTGATCGACGACGCGCAGCGCATCGTCACGGCGCCGGGCGCCGAGGGCACGCTGTCGCGCACCGGCTACACGCCGATCGGCTACTACGGCGACGCGAAGAAGACCGCCGAGACCTTCGTGCGCATCGACGGCCGCACCTGGGTGCTGACCGGCGACCGCGCGCGCATCGACGAGCACGGGCACTACGTCGTCGTCGGCCGCGGCTCGCAGTGCATCAACACCGGCGGCGAGAAGGTGTACCCGGAGGAGGTCGAGGAAGCGGCACGCGAATGCGGCGCCGTCGACGACGTGGTCGTGGTCGGCGTGCCCGACGAGCGCTGGGGACAGAAGGTGGTTGCCGTGGTGCAGCCGACCCCGGGCTCGCCGTTCGAGCGCGCGGAGTTCGAACGCGTCTGCCGGGCCCGGCTGGCGGGCTACAAGGTGCCGCGCGAGATCGTCGTCATCGACCAGATCAAGCGCAGCCCGGCGGGCAAGGCCGATTACGCCTGGGCCAAGCAGGTCGCGCTCGAGCGGCTGGCCTGACGCGGCATGGTGCCCGCGCCGCCCGCGCCGCGGCCGCCCCGGCAGCAACGCGGCCCGGCCGCCGGCGCCCGCTTGCCGCCGTCGCCGCCTCTCAGGCCAGCGCGTGCTCGCGCACGAGCTTTTGCAGCTCGATCATCTTGCCCGTGTAGGCCAGCGGCTGCGCGCGCTCGTCGGTGACGAGCCACAGCAGTGCCGCCGCGATGGCTGCCGGCGTCATGGCGCCGTACTGCCGCTCGAGCACGCCGCCGTCGCCGAGCGTCGCCGTCACCGTCTCGGTGCTCACGAGCCCCGGATTGACGCTGAACGCGCGCACGCCCTGCGCCCCGTGCTCGACGTTGACGCAGCCCGCCAGCCGTGCCAGCGCCGCCTTCGAAGCGCCGTAGGCGTAGCCCCAGGCGCCCTGGTCGGCCGGCACCGGCGGGTCCATGCGGCCGGCGTTCGAGCTCACGTTGACGATCTGGCCGCCGCCTTGCGCCACCATGTGCGGCAGCACGCGCCGCACCAGATGGAAGGGCGCGACGACATTGCCCTGCAGCACGCGCTCGAGTGCCGCGTCCGAGAGGTCGCGGATCAGCGCGTTGGACTCCCGGTTCTGGTAGACGGCGTTGTTCAGCAGCACGTCGATGCGACCGTAATGCGCCAGCACCGCGTCGAGCGCGACATCCAGCGACGCGCTGTCCATGAGATCCATCGCGTGCGCGTACACCTCGGCGCCGATCGCGCGCAGCCGCGCTTCGGTGCGCGCCAGGCTGCCGGCCATCGTGCTGCCGTCGGGCCGGCGCAGCTGGTGCTCGTGCTGCTCGCCTTCGACCTGCGTGCGCGCCGTGATGGCCACGCGCCAGCCGGCGCGCCCGAACGCTTCGGCGGCCGCGCTGCCGATGCCGCGGCTGCCGCCGGTGATGAGTACGACTCTGGACGGGGTGGACAAGGTCTGCGCTGCTCCTCGCCGGCATCGTCGACGGCGGGGTCGGCCGCAACATCGTCCCTTTGGACGACCGATCCCGCTCAGGGCTTGTGCTCGGCCAGCGCCCGGGCGAGCGGGATCAGCCGCGCAAACTCGACCTCGAACTGGCGCAGCACGATCTCGGGCCGCGCCAGCGTGGCCGAGTCGCTCATCAGCCCGACGCGGATGCCGCCGGCGTAGGTGAAGATCGACACGCCGAGGCCGATGTCGCCCGCCTGGGGCACCGCGAACATCATGTCGTCGACGCGCACGCCGGCGAGCGTGCGCGCCGCCGGAGGGCCCGGCACCAGGGTCAGCACCGCGGTCGCCTTGTCCGACAGGAAGTCGAGCGCGCGCGCACGCGCGTCGGATGGCAGCAGTCCGACCAGGCCCAGCAGCAGATGCATCAGCAGGCCCTGGTGCGTGTCGGCCAGCGCGCCGAGCCGGCGGTGCACTTCCCAGGCGCGCGCCACCGGGTTCGAGATGCCCAGCGGCAGCAGCAGGTTGACGAGCCCGAAGTGGTTGCCGTGCATGGCGGCCGCGCGGTTCGTGCCGCGCAGCGGGGAGGGAACGAGGACGCGGATCTCGGTCTTGGCCGGATCGTGGCCGCGGCTGTGCAGCTCGGCGCCCAGCGCCGCGGCCACGCACGAAATCAGCACCGCGTAGACCGAGCAGCCGAAGGCCTGCGCGACGCGCCGCACGTCGTGCTGGCGCAGGGGCTCGCACCAGGCGACGACGCGCTGCGTGCCCGGCGGCTGTTTGAAAGGCGTCACGGTCTCGTCGGGCATCTCGGCCAGACGGATCAGCTCGCCGCCCAGGGTGACGGCCACGCGCGCCAGATGCGCCACCTGCGCCGGCGCATCGTCGGCAGCGGGCGCGCCGGCGCCGATCGCCGCCTCGGCGTCGGCAAGCAGGCGCCGCAGATCGTCGAGCAGGCTCTGCGGAGCGCGCTCCTCGGCCACGGGCTTGGCCGGCACGATCGGCATGGCGGGCGCCGACTCGGGGTCGGTGATCGCGAGCAGCAGGCGCACCAGCGCGGTGCCGTCGCCGATGCAGTGGTGCACCCGCATCACCATCGCGGCGCGGTCCGCGTGCTCGACGAGGATGAACTGCCACAGCGGATGCGTCTGCGGCAGCGGCTTCAGGCACAGCGCGGCCAGCCAGTCGTGCATCGACTGCCCCTTGGCCAGGCGGTGACGAACGACGTGGCGCTCGATGCGAAAGCGCGCATCGTCCTCCCAGTGGTCGCCGTCGGCGTCGTGCACCGGGCGCTGGAGAAAGCGCCGGTGCACGCGCAGCCGCGACCAGACGATCTCGCGCAGCGCATCGAGCGCGACGGCCGAGCGCAGCCCCAGCATGCCGACGACGACCATCGGGTTGTGCGGCCGGCTCATGTGCCACCAGGCCGCATCGACGCCGGACATGCGCTCGCGCTGCGGCTGGCGCGCGCGCGGGGGCCGCGTCATGGCGTCGCGTGCCGCGTCAGCGCTTGGGGCGGCCGGCCGCCTTCTTCGCGGCAGGCCCCGTGGCGGCCTTGGCCACCTTGACCGCCTTGGGCTGCGCGGTCCCCTTGGGCCCCTTGTGCGCTGCGCCGGCCTTGTCGCGGGCCGCCGCCGGCTTCGCTCCCGCGGCCCCTTCCTTGCCGAAGACGTCGTCGAAGTGCGCGTTCAGGCGCGCCTCGATCTTCGGCTTGAGCAAGGACACGAGGAAGCCGAGTTCGGCGGCGACGTGCACGTCCTTGCCGCTGACCGTCATGACGCCGTCGACGCCGCGGCGCTTGAAGCTGAGCTTGTTGCCGCTCCAGCGCGACTCGAGATCGAACTCCTGCTTCAGGTGCTCGGCCAGCACGTCGGCTTCCTTGCGTGCCTGCGCCAGCGTCAACGTGTGCGGGCGCCGGATGTCGATCTGAGCCATGGTGCGTTGTTCTCTCCTGTGGTGCCGCCGAGGTGTGCGCGCGGGCGATTCTGCACTTGCGTCGGGTGCGCACGTTAGTCCGAACGGAGGATGAATGCGAGCACGACGGCGTCAATCCTTTAGTATCGCGGCATAGACTGCGCACGCAGCCCGGAGGAGACAAACCCGATGGTCAAGCTCAATGCCCAGGACGCCTCGTTTCTGGTGCTGGAAGCTCCCGGCGCGCCGATGCACATCGGCTTCTTGCTGACCTTCAAGCTGCCGCCCGGCGCACCGGCAGACTACATGCAGAAGCTGCACACGAAGCTGATGCGCTTTGCGGTCGACGTCGCGCCGTTCAACCTGCGGCTCAAGCAGGCGCAGGGCTGGGCGAAGATGCAGCCCGAATGGGAGGTCGACAACGCGATCGACCTCGACTACCACCTGCGGCACGAGGCGCTGCCCTGGCCGGGTGGCGAGCGCGAGCTGGGGCTGGCGATCTCGCGCCTGCATTCGTTCCCGCTCGAGCGCTCGCGGCCGCTGTGGGAGTGCACGCTGATCGAGGGCCTGCAGCCCAGGCGCTTCGCGATGTACGTCAAGATCCACCATGCGCTGGCCGACGGCGTGGGTCTGATGAACCAGCTGACGCAGGCGCTGGCCGAGTCGCCGCGCGGCGCCAGCCTGCCGCCCTGGTCGGCGCCGGTGGCCACCGCGCGGCCCGAGAAGGCGACGCAGGCATCCGACGACGACTGGCGCAGCTTCTTCGAGGGCCTGCTCGACGATCTGGGCAAGCCGCGCTCGCAGCGCAAGGCGTCGGCGGCGGTGCCCAAGGGGCCGCGCAGCATCCTCAACGGCAACACCACGGGGCGCCGGCGCTTTGCCACACAGCGCCTCGAGCTGGCGCGCATCAAGGCCGTCGCGCAGGCCGCCGACGCGACCGTCAACGACGTGGTGCTGGCGGTGTGCAGCGGCGCGTTGCGCGCCTATCTGCAGGACGTCGACCGCGTGCCGCGCGACAGCCTCGTCGTCTCGGTGCCGGTGGCGCTGCCGCGCGAGTCCGGGCAGACGATCGGCAACGCCGTCGCCACCGTGCACGCCCCGCTGGCCACGCACATCGCCGACCCGAAGAAGCGCCTGCTCGCGATCCGCGACGGCATGCGCGAAGCGAAGGACGAATTCAAGCGCCTGCCGGCGTCGCTCAGCCGCGCGATCAGCTCGCTCGGCATGCTCGCGATGTCGATGATCCCCAAGCGCGAGACCCCCGATCCGGAGAGCGCGGCCTTCAGCAACCTGACGATCTCCAACGTGCCGGGCCCCAAGCAAAGGCTCTACCTGCAGGGCGCGGAAATGGACGGCATGTATCCCGTCTCGGTGCTCACCGGCGACCATCGGCTGAACATCACCATCCTCGGCTACCACGAGGGGCTGCATTTCGGCTTCACCGCCTGCCCCGACACCTTGCCCCGCGTCCAGAAGCTGGCGTTGCAGCTGCCGCTGGCGCTGCGCGAGCTCGAGCGGGCGGTGTCGGTGCGCAAGGCGAGAAAGTGAGACGCGCGTCGATTCATCCGCAGCGGCGAGGGGGCGCATGCTCGAGCCGATGAATTCCCTGGACGCAGGGCTGCTCATGATGGAGTCGCCCGCCACGCCGATGCACATCGGCGGCGTGCAGATCCTGAGCATCCCGCTCGGCGAAGGCAGCGACTACGTGCGCAAGGTGCGCCAGCAGGTGCTGAAGGTGCCGGCGAACGCGGCGCCGTTCAACTACAAGCTGGCCTCGGGCGCCGGCCCGCTGGGCCTGCCGATGTGGGAGGTGCTGCCCCAGGTCGACCTGACGGAGCACGTGTTCCACCACGCGCTGCCCTGGCCGGGCGGCGAGCGCGAGCTGTTCGCGCTCGTGTCGCGGCTCAATTCCGGGCCGCTGAACCGGAGCAAGCCGCTGTGGGAGCAGCATCTGATCGAAGGGCTGTCGGGGCGGCGGTGGGCCACGTTCATGCGCATCCACCACGCGCTGATGGATGGCGCGCGGGGAGTGGAGCTGACGAAGCAGACCACCAGCCGCGATGCGCGCACGCGCAACGTGCCGCCGTACTGGGGCGTGCGGTTCGGCAAACCGGACGCGCCCTCAGGTCGCGCCGGCGCCGACGAGCAGGGCGCCGACGAGCCGGGCCCCGACTGGTGGGAGCGGCAGGGCAGGCTGGGGCGCGAAGGCTTCGCGACGCTGGCCGAACTGCGCAAGGCCTTCGGCCGCCTGATCGAGTCGTACCGGCACCCGACCGACGACGGGCTGAAGCCCTTGTACGTCGCGCCCGAGTGCATGTTCAACGGCAAGCTCACGCCGCGGCGCGAGGTGGCGGTGGTGCAGCTCGACCTGGAGCGCATCAAGCGGCTGGCACAGGCCAGTGAGGCCACGGTCAACGAGGTCGTGCTGGCGGCGTGCAGCGGGGCGCTGCGCCGCTACCTGCTTGCGCGCGACGCGCTGCCCGACAAGCCCCTGGTCGCGAGCATGCCGATCGCGATGGCGCGCACCGGCGCCGGGGCCGGCGGCAATGCGGTCATCCCGGGGCTGGTGTCGCTGGCCACGCACATCGCCGATCCGGCCGAGCGCTTGCAGGCCGTGCGCGGCTCGAGCCAGCACGTCAAGGAGCTCTACCGTGACCTGGCCTCGCAGGTCGCGCTGTCGATCTACCTGGGCGTCACCGGCGTGCCGTTCCTGCTGGCGCAGATCGCAGGGCAACCGGAGCGGGTGCACGCGCAGACGCTCGTCATTTCCAACGTGCGCGGCCCCGGCGAGCGGCGCTACGTCAACGGGGCCGAATTGCTCGCGGCGTACCCGATGTCGGTGCTGGCGCCGGGGCAGGGGATGAACATCACGGTGATCAGCCATGGCGAGCGGCTCGACGTCGCCGTGCTGGTCTGCCCCAGCCTGGTGCCGGCGCCGCAGGAGATCGCCGACGCCATCGCCGCCTCCGTCACCGAGCTCGAGCATGCGCTCGCGCCGCGCCGGCGTGCCGCATGCAAGAGCGCCCAGACCACGAAGACCGATCGCCGCGGCCCGAGGCCGAACCAGAGGAGAAGTCGATGACGACCGAAGACAAGGTGCAGCGCCTCAATGGCAATGACGAGTATTTCCTCGACACGGACACGCCGGCCGCGCCGACGCACATCGGCGGGCTCGAGATCTACAAGCTGCCCCCCGGCGCAGGGCGCGACTTCCTGCAGAAGTACTACAACCAGCTCAAGCGCATGCCGGTTCGCGCCGAGCCCTTCAACTACGTGCTGTCCTCCCTCGATGCCGAGCAGGAGGACAAGCCCGAGGAGGGTCCGCTGGCCTGGCTGCGACCGACCCCGCGGCGCAAGAAGAAGGAACCGCCCGCGCGGGTGTGGAGGAAGCTCGACAACGTCAACCCCGAAGAGCACATCTACCTGCACAGGCTGCCGTACCCGGGGGGCCAGCGCGAGCTGGGCGAACTGGTCGCGCGGCTGCACGTCGATCGTCTGGACCGCACGCGCCCGCTGTGGGAGTACCACCTGATCGAAGGGCTCGAGGGCGGCCGCTACGCCACCTACACCAAGCTGCACCACTCGCAGTTCGACGGCAAGCGCGGCATGGCCCTCGCACAGTACACGCGGTCGACGAAAGCCACGGCGCGCAACCTGCCGGCGGTCTGGTCGGTCGACCTGGACAAGGTGCGCGGCCGCAGCGCGAGCGCCAAGGCGGCCGCAGCGGCCGACGAACCCGGCACGTTCCAGAAGCTGGCCGCCTTCGGCAAGGCGCTGTCCAAGATGGGCGAGGCGCGCCAGAACCAGCCCGGCGAAGGGGTGATCGGACCGTACACCGCACCCGAGTCGATCCTCAACGGCCCGCTGACGCCGCGCCGGCGCCTGGGCACGGTCTCGCTGCCGATTCCGCGCATCAAGAAGCTGGGTGCCGCCGTCGAGGGCGGGGCGACGGTCAACGAGATCTTGCTGGCGGTGATCGGCGGCGCGCTGCGCCGCTACCTGCTGGACCGCGATTCGCTGCCCAAGGATCCGCTGATCGCCGCCTGCCCGGTCGCGCTGGTGCGCAAGGACGAGGCCGCGGCAGGCAACGCCATCGCGCAGATCCTGGTCTCGCTGGGCACGAACATCGCCGATCCGAAGCAGCGTCTGCAGGCCGTCGTCGAATCGAGCCACGCCAACAAGGGGCTGATGAAGGAGCTCGAAGGCGACGCGTACTACAGCTACGTGATGCTCTCGATGATGCCGCAGGGGCTGGCCGCCAAGACCAAGTACGGCCACAAGGTGCTGAACGCGAACCTGATCATCTCCAACGTGCCCGGGCCGCGCGAGACGCAGTACGTCAACGGCGCGCGCATGGAGGCGATGTATGCCGCGCCGCTGCTGCTGCCCGGCCAGGCGCTGAACATCACGGCGAGCAACTTCGGCGACAACCTCGACATCGGGATCATGTCATGCCCCGATCTGTGCACGAGCCCGCAGCGCATCGCGGTCTACATCGGCCAGGAGCTGGAGATTCTCGAGCGTGCGATGGGGCTCGCGCGGGCACGCGGCGCCAAGAAGGCGGCGCCGAAGGGCAGGCCGGCGAAGGAGGCCGCCGCGAAGAAGGCGCCCGCGAAGAAGGCGGCCGCGAAGAAGGCGGCCGCGAAGAAGGCCCCAGCGGCGAAGAAGGCAGGAGCAGCCAAGAAGGCCGCGGTCGCCCAGAAGGCGGGCACGGCCGGCAAGACGGTGGTCGCGAAGAAAGCGGGGGCGGCCCAGGAGGCGGCGGCGCCGACCGGGGCCAGCGCAGCGAAGAAGGCCGCGGCCAAGGCGAAGACGGCTGTGAAGAAGGGCGCGCCGGCCGGCAAGGGTGCCAAGGCAACGCCGACGACGGCGGCACCCGCGAAGCGGGCGCGCCGCCTGCCGGTGCCCCAACCGGCACCCAGCGCCGCATCGGCCGAGGTGCCGGCACCGACCGCACCCGTGAGCGCCGCCGCACCAGCCGCACCAGCCGCATCGGCCGTCAAGACCGCGCCGAAGCCGGCGGCGAAGAAGGCGCCGGCCCGCAAGGCGGCGCCGCCCGTCGCGCCGGGTGCCGGGGCAACCCCTGAGGCGCGCACGCAGCAGCCGAGCGTGGCGAAGCGAGCGCGCCGCAGCCCGGTGGCCGAGCACGTCGAAGTGCCCGTCGTGTCGCCTGCGCAAGCACCGGGCACGATGCCGCCACCCGACGCGGCGGCGGGGCCGACGCCTCCGGCGCTCGACCAGTCCAGCTGACGGTCGGGGGCGGGTGGCGTGATGGTTGCAGCTTGAGCGCGGCACCGCGTCGACGCAGGTGGCAGCGGAGAAGGGGACCGGCAAGCGCTCCGCGCAGCGGACGCGCCAGCGCGTGCTCGACGTGAGCCTGGCGCTGTTCAACGAGCTGGGCGCGCCCAACGTGACGACCAACCACATTGCCGACGCCGCCGAGATCAGCCCCGGCAACCTGTACTACCACTACCGCCACAAGGAAGACATCGTGATGGCGCTGTACGAGCGCTACGAGGCGGCAGTGGGCGACATCGTCGGCGGCGCGAGCGGCGGTGCGGTCGACGATCTGTGGCTGGTGATCCACCTCACGTTCGAAGTCGTCGACGACTTCCGCTTCATCCACCGCGACCTGAGCGACCTGTGCACGGCGTACCCGGCGCTGCGGGTGCGTTTTCAGCGCGGCCTCGAAAGCGGCATCGAGCGCATGAGCGGCTACTGTCGTGGGCTGGCGCGCGCCGGAGAGATCGAGGCCAGCCCGGAGGAAGCGCACGCGCTGGCGGTCAACGTGTCCCTGGTGACCACCTACTGGCTCAACCTGCAGGCGCTGCGGCACGCGAGCCTGGCGGCCATGGGCCGAGCGGGCGACGACGCGCTGTCCGAAGGCGTGTTCCAGGTCCTGTCGCTCATCACGCCGTACCTGCGCGGCGAGCGGCAGGAGGAATTCCGCCGCGTCGCACGCCGCTATCTGCCCAACTGAACCCGCATTCGACTGCCTTGTTCCCGCCGTCGTAGCCTTGCCGTAGTCCGTTGCAGCAGAGCCGTCTTGCGAAGCGGCCCGCGCTGAATTCCACCCGCGTTCGCAAACGAGAGATCGCCATGCCCAGCAAGAAGACCGCCGCCAAGCCTGCAAAGCCCGCCAAGGCTGCCAAGCCCGCCAAGTCCGACAAGTCCGACAAGTCCGCCAAGCCGGAATGGATGGCACGCATCAAGGACTCTTCCCACGACGTGTTCCTGGCCGGGCTGGCTTCGCTGGCCCGTGCGCGCACCCCCGGCAAGCGTTCGGGCAAGGCGGACTTCGACACGCTGGTGTCCGAAGGGCGCAAGCTCGAGCCCGATCTCAAGGGCTCGATGCAGAAGACGTGGGAAGGGCTGCGCGAGAAGTCGCGCGGCTCGCTGGCGTTCAAGTCCGACGGCAGGCTGCAGGAGATCATGGAAGGCCGCGTGGCGACCGCACTCACCAGCCTGGGTGTGCCCAGCCGCAAGGACTTCGACGCGCTCACCGCCAAGGTCGACTCGCTGCTCGAAGGCGCCGGGATCGCGCCGCGCGCCGGCCGTGCCGGCAAGTCGGCGCCACGCAAGACGAGCGCGCGCAAGACGGCATCGACCAAGGCCGCGGCCGGCAAGAAGACGCCAGCGAAGTGACGGGTGACGGGCATGCCGGGCGTGAGGCCGCTGCAGACGCGAACGAAGCCTGCGCCGCGGCGCGCAAAGGCCGCCGCCGAGACGCCCGCGCCCGACATCATTCAGGCGCTCGTCGGCGAGCACAAGTACCAGGCGCGCCTGCTGAACACGATG
Source organism: Pseudomonadota bacterium (assembly GCA_018241895.1). Lineage (GTDB taxonomy): Bacteria > Pseudomonadota > Gammaproteobacteria > Burkholderiales > Burkholderiaceae_C > Rubrivivax. The sequence continues at coordinate 7,712 of JAFECX010000124.1, read as the reverse complement.
GAAAGGCAGGTCGGCCTGCTCAACCAGCGCCTGCCGCCGGACTGGGACGTGATGCACGGCGTCATGCGCTACATGACGCAGTATCCCGACCGCTTCCATCACCCGAAGGAAGATCTGCTGTTCGAGAAGATCGCGCTGCGCGATCCGTCGACGCGCTCGCAGATCGACCAGATGCTCGAGGAGCATCGCACGATCATCGCCAAGGGCGCCGACCTGCTGGCCGAGATCGACCGCCACCGTGAGGCGGCGCCCGGCGCCGACCCGAACCGATTGCGCAAGTTGGCGCACGCCTACACCGGATCGTTGCGCCGGCACATGGACGTCGAGACGCTGCGCCTGTTTCCGCTCGCCGTGCGCGCGCTGCAGCCCAGGGACTGGATCGAGGTCGAGCGCAGGATGAAGCCGATCCTCGACCCGGTGTTCGGCGAGGCACCGGCCGACGAGTTCAAGGAATTGCGCGAGGCCGAGGCGGCAAGGCCGCAGGGCTTCGAGCCCGGACGACTCGCCGCCGGGCTGATCGAGGCGGCCGCGCTGCTCGAGGCGGTGGAGGCGCTGATCGGCGCCGGATCGCGCATGCGGCGTGACCTGCTGCGCCACAACCGCGAGACCCTGCGCGTGAACCGCGACCTCATCGCCCAGGGGCTGGCGCTGCTGCCGTGGGACGAGCGCACCAAGCTCATGCGCGAGCTGATGCAGCGCAATGTGCAGATGCTGCTCGGCATCAATTTCCGCATGCTCGACCTGTGGTCCGAGGCCCTGGGCGCGGCCTTTCGGCCCTACGAGCAGCCCGAGGGGCCCTACACGCCAAAGCTGCTGCGCTGGCGGCGCAAGCCCGTGAAGCCGCACGCGGCGAAGGACAGCGGCCGGCAGGAAGCGGTTTGACATGGCAAGCTGGCAGACCCGGGTGCTCAACCGCGCCCTGCACCACACGCTCAAGCACCTGATGGCGGGCGCCAGTTCGGTGCAGGAGATGCGCCGCTTCATCGAAGCCAAGGGGCCGCCGCGGCTGCCGGCCGACGTGAGCGCCGAGCCGGTGCAGGCGCACGCCTTCCGGGGCGAATGGATCCGCACGCCCGAATCGAGCGACGCGCGCACGCTGCTGTATTTCCCGGGTGGCGGCTTCATGCTGCCGGCCTCGCAGCAGATCCCGCTCTTCATCGCCCGCATCGATCGCGAGGCCGGCACGCGCGCGCTGCTGGTGCACTATCGCCTCGCGCCCGAACACCCGTTCCCGGCCGGCCTCGAGGACTGCCTGGCCGCGTACCGCTACCTGATCGACCTGGGCACCGATCCGAAGAGCATCGTCGTCGCCGGCGATTCGGCGGGCGGCGGGCTCACGCTGTCGACGCTGCTGGCATTGCGCGACGACGGCGATCCGCTGCCGGCGGCGGCGGTCGTGATCTCGCCGTTCACCGACTTCAGCTTCGGCGGCGAGTCGCGTTTCGCCAATTCACGCCACGACCCGTTGTTGTCTGCCGACGGCATCCGGCAGATGAACGCGATCTACCTCGACGACGCGCTGCACGACAACCCGCTCGTCTCGCCGGTGTACGGCGACTTCGCCGGCCTGCCGCCGGTGCTGGCGCAGGTCGGCAGCACCGAGGTGCTGCTCGACGATGCGGTGCGCACCGCCGAGCGTGCCGCATCGCAGGGCGTGGATTTCGAGGTCGAGGTCTGGGACGAGGTGCCGCACGTCTGGCACGTCTGGTCGTTCCTGCCCGAGGCCAAGGCCGCGACCACGCGCATGGCGCGCTTCATCGTCGAGCACACGGGCGGCGCCGCGAAGCCGCCGCCCGAGCACCGGCGCAAGTCGACGAAGAAGCCAGCGGCTGCGACCGGTTAGCGTGGCGGCGACGACCGGCTGGCGCGGTTGCAACCGACCGGCGCGGCGGGCACGGGGCGCCGGCGCCGCGCGGCACGGGAGCGCGCAGCGCCGGCGATCGAGGCCGCGCCGCGCACTTGCGGCCGTGGCGGCGCGGGGCGCGCAGTGTGCGCCTCAGCGCGTGCCGTTGATGGCCGGTGCCAGCGTCTCCGCCGTGCGCAGCTGCTGCACGCGCGGATCCATCACCTTGAACCACAGCGGCGGCACGGCGGCCAGCCACAGCATGCCCGGGTAGCCGGTCGGCAGTTGCGGGCTTTCCGCGTGATGGCGCAGCAGGTGATACGGGCGCGCCGGATAGGCGTGGTGGTCCGCGTGCCGCTGCAGGTTGAGCAGCATCACGTTGCTCAGCCGCTGCGACGAGTTCCACGAATGGTGGATGCCGACCCGCTCGAGCGCACCGGCGCCCGTGTGGCCGCGCACGAGGCCGTAGTGCTCGACATAGTTGACGGCCTCGAGCAGCGTGATGGCCACCAGGCTCTGTCCGAAGAAGAAGACCAGCGCCGCCGTGCCCCAGACGGCGAAGAGCGCGGCGGCGACGAGCAGCGTGCTCGCCGTGAACCACAGCATCTGGTTGTGTCGGCTGAACGTCGGGTGGCCGCGGCGATGCAACCGCTCGGCCTCGAGCTTCCAGGCCGAGATCGCGCTGCCGACGATGGCGTGCGGCAAGAAGCCGTACAGCGACTGGCCCAGCCGTGCCGTGGCCGGGTCGTCGTGCGTCGCCACGCGCGCGTGGTGGCCGCGGTTGTGCTCGATGTAGAAGTGCCCGTAGCTCACGCACACGAGCAGCAGGTGGGCGAGCCGGCGTTCGATGCGCGAGCGGGCGTGGCCCAGCTCGTGCGCGATCGTGATGCCCTGGCCGCCGGTGACCAGGCCGACCGAGATCAGCAGGCCCCACGCCTGCGCCGTCGACAGCCCGCCGTTGGCGAACACGGCCGTGCCCCAGACGATCAGCGCCAGGTGCACGGGCACGTAGGCGTAGAGGTTCCAGCGCCGGAACCGATCGCTGGCGGCGGGCCCCGCGCGTTCGGCCTGCGGGTTGTGCGTGTCCTTGCCGATCAGCACGTCGGCCAGGGGCATCGCGACGAGCACGAGCGCCACCGTGAGCCAGTTCTGTCCCAACAACCAGCCGATCACGGGCAGCGGCACCGCGGTCAGCAACGCTGCCCACAGAAAGCGGTTCCCGAACCGCAGCGTCATGATTCCTCTCCTTTGCGCGCCTGGCGACGCGTCGATGCAAGTTTGCCGATGTGTTCGTCGCCGAGCAACCCGGCCGCGCGCGCCGCGCGCAGGGCCGCGCGCAGCGTCTGTTCGATCGGCCGGTAGCGGATGCCGAGCTCTTCGAGCACCGCGCGGTCGTCCGTCGGCGGCTGCTGCGTGAAGCAGATCATCGCCTCCTCGGTGAACACGGAGTGCAACGGCAGCACGCGCGCGATCGCGTCGGACATGCGGCCCAGGCCGCGCAGCACCGAGCCGGGCAGCGGCAGGATCTTGAAGTCACGGCCGGTGATGCGCTGCAGGTGGCGCGCCATCTCCTCCATGCGCACGTAGTGCCCGCCGCACATGTAGCGTCTGGGCCCCTTGCCCTTGACCATCAGGCTGGCGTGGATGCGGCCGAGGTCGCGCGCATCGATGAGCGACCAGGCCGCATCCGCGCTCACCAGCGCGCCGAACTTGACGTGCTCGGCGAGGCCGTGCGCGGCTTCGCCGAGCATCGGTCCGGCCGCGGGCCCGGTGACGCTGCCGGGATAGACGATCACCACCGGTGCGCCCTCGTCCTGCCACTTGCGCGCCTGCGTCTCGGCCGCCGCCTTGGAGCGCGCGTAGCCGCTCTGGAGCGTGCCCGGCGGCAGGTCGGCCGACAACTCGTCGCGCTCGGGGTCGAGCAGCGCGGCGACGCTCGAGACGTAGACGATCGGATCGAGCCCGAGCCGCGCCGCGTGGCCGACGACGAGCTCGACGCCGCGCGGGTTGGCATAGAGCATCTCGTCGTGGCGGCGCCGATCGGTGGACACCACACCCGCGCTGTGCAGCACCGCCTGACAGCCCGCGAGCGCCTCGAGCACCGACGCCTCGTCGGTCATGTCGCCCCTCATGCAGTCGAGCCGGCCGCGGATGCCCAGGGCACCCAGCACTGTCTTCGCCTTGTCCGGGTTGCGCACGAGCAGGCGCACCTTGTGGCCGGCATCCAGCAGCGCCTTGACGCTGTGTGCTGCGACGTAGCCCGTCGCTCCGGTCACCATCACCCGCATCGCAGACGCTCACGATCCCTCGAGTTCTCGCCATTGCACGGCAGGGCCTGCGCATCTCATGCCGGTTGCAGGACCGACCACGAGACCACCGCCGACCCGACGCGGCTGCCGACGTCCGCGTCACAGCCCGCGGAGCGGCGCCGCCCTGTCGTGTCACTGCCGTCGCCGCCCGCACGCAATGCCCGCGCAACGCCGACGCCGCCACGGTGCAACCCTCCCGCCACGACGGCAACCGGCGACGTTAGGGTGTGCGCCGCCGTGCAGCATCGTCCGTTTGCGCGACGTGCGCCGCCGCCGCACGCTGCACGATGCCCGCTTCGACATCCGCCACGCCGAGGAGGCCGCATGCGCAACGTTCCCGCCCTCTTTTCGCTCGACGGCCAGGTCGCCATCGTAACCGGCGCCGGCAAGGGCATCGGCCGCGCCAGCGCGCTTGCGCTGGCACAGGCCGGCGCCGACGTCGCGCTGGCCGCGCGCACGATGTCCGACATCGAGGCCGTCGCCGCCGAGGTGCGCGCACTGGGGCGTCGCGCGATCACCGTGCCCTGCGATGTCAGCGACGAAGCCGCGCTCGATGCGCTGGTCGAGCGCACCGTCGCCGAACTCGGCAAGATCACGATCCTGGTCAACAACGCCGGCGGCACCGGGCCCAACGACCCGCGCCGCATGAAGGGCAAGGACTTCTCGGCGGCCCTGGTGTGGAACGTGACGCCGGCCTACGTCATGATCCAGAAGTGTGCCCAGCCGATGCGCGAGGCCGGCGGCGGCGCGGTGGTGAACATCTCGTCGACCGCCGCGCGCTACGGGCAGAAGCACTTCAGCGCCTACGGTTCGGCCAAGGCGGCGCTGAACCAGCTCACGCGCAATCTGGCGCAGGACTACGCGCCGCACGTGCGCATCAACGCGATCGAGCCCGGCAGCATCCTCACCGATGCGCTTGCGCCGCACCTGAGCGACGAGCGGCGCGCGTCGATGCTCGAGCGCACGCCGCTCGCGCGGCTGGGCGAGGTCGAGGACATCGCCGCCGCGGTGCTCTTCCTCGTCTCGCCCGCGGCGGGCTGGATCAGCGGCAAGATCCTCGGCGTCGACGGCGGGGCCGAGGCGCCGATCTGGGTCTGAGCCGTCGCTCGAAGAGGCGGGCCGTGGCGGCGGCCTGCGCTCGACAGTAGCCTCGGCGGCTCGGCGGCTCGAGCCGCGCGGCGCACCCGATGCACCCGTGCGGGCGCTGCCCGGTGCGCCCCGGCGCGCCGCAGCGCAGGACTACAGCGCCAGCCCGGCGCGATGCCCGTCGCGGATCGCGCCCTCGATATAGCCCGCGTCGCGGCAGTCGCCGACCACCTGCACCGGCGCGCCATGCGATTCGAGCGCGCGCGCCACGCTCTGGTCGCTGGTGACGCCCAGCGCCAGCACCACCGAATCGGCGGCCGTCTGGTGCTCGGCGCCGTCGGCGTCGCTCCAGAAGACGTGCGTCTTGTCGATGCGCGTGACGGTGGCGCGGCGCACCAGCGTCGCATGCTGCTCGACGGCGTCGATGACGCGCCAGCGGCGCACGATCGACAGTTCGCGCCCGGGCTTGTCGGTGGGCTCGAGCACCGTCACTTCGCGCCCGCGCGGCAGCAGGAATTCGGCCAGCTCGAGACCGACCAGGCCGCCGCCGACGATCACGACGCGCTTGCCCAGCGGCATCCACAGCTTGGACAGCGCCTGCAGCGCCTGCGCGTTTTCGGTCACCTTCAGCACGCCGCCGGCCTTGAACAGGGTGCGCTGCGCGAAGCTGAGCTTGCGCTTGGCGATCTCGTCGGCGCCGTCGTCGGTCATGAGGCGGCGCAGTTCGTCGCCGCTCCACACGTGCGACTGCTCGGCGCCCGGGATCGGCGGTGCATCGCGCCGCGCGCCGGTGGCGACGACGATCGCCTCGGGCTCGAGCTCGGCCAGCAGTTCGGGCGTCGGCACGGTGGCGAGCCGCACGTCGACGGGCAGCGCGCGCAGCTGCGCCACCAGCGAGTCGAGCAGGCGCCCGTTGGGCGTGTAGGCCAGGCCGGCGAAGAACAGCGTGCCGCCGAGGTGGGTGCTGCGCTCGACCAGCGTCACCCGGTGCCCGCGCAGCGCCGCCACGCGCGCCGCTTCCATGCCGCCCGGCCCGCCGCCGACCACGAGCACCCGCCGCGGCTGTGCGGCCGGCTCGATCGGCCACTCGTACTCGTGGCCGACCTGCGGGTTGACCGCGCACTTGACGCGCTCGTTGATGAAGATCTGGCTCACGCAGACGTAGCAGTAGATGCATGGGCGCACCTGCTTGCGCTGCCCCTGCGCGAGCTTGTTGGGCAGCTCGGGGTCGGCGAGCAGCTTGCGCGCCATCGCCACGAAATCGTAGTGCCCGTGGCGGATGCCTTCGTCGCCCATTTCGGGGCTGATGCGCCCGACGGCGATCACCGGCACCTGCACTTGCTTCTTCACCTCGGTCGCATAGCCGGCGAGTGCGCCGGGCTCGTGCACCAGCGGCGCTTCGGTGAACGCGACGCCCGTGCTGAGCGCCGCGTAGGCCGATACGCTGACCGCGTCGACCCCGGCCTGCACCGCGAGCCCGGCGGTGGCGATCGCGTCGGCGGTCGTGATGCCGCCTTCGGTGCGCAGCTCCTCGCCGTCCAGCCGCACCCAGAGCGGGAAGTCGGCGCCGACGCGCTGCCTGACGGCGCGGATCGTCTCGAGCAGCAGGCGGGCACGGTTGTCGAGCGGGCCGCCGTACTCGTCGTCGCGCTGGTTGTAGTAGGGCGACAGGAAGCCGGCAAGGATGTAGGAGTGCCCGGCGTGGATCTCGACACCATCGAAGCCGGCCGCCTGCGCGCGCGCGGCGGCGGCGGCGAACCACTCGATCAGCTGCTCGATGTCGGCCTTTTCCAGGACGCGGTACTGCGGCCGGCCCTTGCCCTGTCCGCCGACGAAGTGGGCCAGCTCATCGGCCGTGAAGGCCTCCATCATCGTCGTCTTGAAGCGCTTGGGCACCGACGGCACCCACAACGGCCGGCCTGCCGCCATGTCGCCCGTGGCCGTCTTGCCGGCGTGCTGCAGCTGGATCGCGATCTTCGCGCCATGCCGGTGCACGCGCTCGGCGATGCCGGCCAGCCCCGGGATGAAGTCGTCGCGCGAAATGCCGACCTGGTACGGCTCGGCGGTGCCGGCCGGATAGGCGATGGCGCCGACGCCCATCGTCAGCAGCGCGGCGCCGCCGCGCGCCCGCGCCTCGTAGTAGGCCTGGATGCGCTCGCCGCAATGGCCGTCGGACTCGGCGAAGTTCGAGCCCATCGGCGCCATGACGATGCGGTTGCGCAGTTCGAGGCGGCCGATGCGGCCGGGCTGCAGCAGGTGAGCGTAGGTGTCGGCCATCGATGTCGGACGCCGCCTGGATGCGACAGCCCGCGAAGATTCTCGAAGCGTTCGATGCCGGGGCATCGTCCGTTCGGACGCAGAGCGGCGCTGCGGGCCGGCAAAAGGCGCCCGGGTTTACCCGATGCGGGCGGTGCGTGGGGCCGCGCCGTTCGGGCACGACGCCGGTGCCGCCTGCGCGCACGGCGACGCCCGTG